>NZ_JBOHGB010000302.1:0-1677 GCF_050699935.1 Actinophytocola sp. | reverse complement strand
CGCCGGACCCGCAGCACAGGTCGACGACGACCGCGCCGGGCCGGGCCAGCTTCAGCGCCTGCCACGCGAGGAGCTCGGTGCGCCTGCGGGGCACGAACACGCCGGGGTCGACGGCGACGCGCAGCCCGCAGAACTCGGCCCAGCCGAGGACGTGCTCGAGGGGCAGGCCCGCGGCTCGCCGGGCGACCATGTCCGCGAGCTGGTCGGGCCCGCCCGCGGCGGCGGTGATGAGCCGGGCCTCGTCCTCGGCGAAGACACAGCCGGCGGCCCGGAGGGTGGAGACGATCTGGGAGGTCATGGAGCGCCTTTCGGGGATACCTCGGGCGCTCTCCTAGGCTGTGCCGCCCTTCGGCATGAGCACCCGGCCTGACGTGGAAATGGGGCTCACCTCCTCGGGCTGTCGCGGCTGACGAAACGACCTTACCCCGCCGCCGCCGACCAGCCACGCCATCGCGTCACCTCGACGAGGATCACCGGGCCGGCGGGCGGATCGTCCGCGTACCGCGGGTACTTCGCGACGAGCCAGCCGACCGGCTCGCCGGCAGGGACGCGCACCACCCGCGCGCGGCCGTCCGCGCGGACCCACCACAGCCGGTCCCAGTCCTCGTCGTAGTGGTCGGCGAGCAGGCTCACCCGCGGGTCCGCCTCGATGTTGCGCAGCCGCCTGAGCTCGGTGGTGCGCTTGGGCTTGTGGTCCACCGCGATCGCGACGGTGTCCCCGTGCAGCGCGAACGTCACCGGCACGAGGTGCGGCATCCCGTCCCCGGCCACGGTGGCGAGCCGCGCCACCCGCGCGGCCGCGAACCGGCTCCGCGCCTCGGCGACCTCCACTCGACCAGGCTAGTAGCGGGCTAACGTGGACCCATGACAGCGGTCGAGCCGGTTCGGCTGGAGACCTACCGGGGCGAGCTGACCGGGTACTGCTACCGCATGCTCGGCGCCGCCTTCGAGGCCGAGGACGCCGTGCAGGAGACGTTCGTCCGGGCCTGGCGGGCCACCTACGACCCGGCCCGCGCGCCCGTGCGGACCTGGCTGTACGCGATCGCCACCAACGTGTGCCTCGACATGCTGCGCAGCGCGCAGCGCCGCCACGGATCGTATGAGTCTTGGACCAACCAACGGAACCTCAGGGGACCGTGACGGCAACCAGCCACGATCAACTGGATATCCGCACCATTCGCTGGGACGCAGCCGACACTTTGAATTCCGGGGAGGCGGACTAGCTCGCCTTCGTCGCCGCGCTGCAGCGGCTCCCGCCGCGACAGCGGGCCGTGCTGATCCTCCGCGAGGTGCTGGCGTTCCCGGCAGCCGAGGTCGCCGGGCTGCTCGACACCACCGTCGCGTCCGTGCACAGCGCGCTGCAACGGGCCCGCACCACGATCCGCGCGCCGGCCCCGGCCGAGCCGTTCGACAGCGCGCTCGACACCGAGCACCGCGAGCTGCTCGCCCGCTACGTGGACGCGTTCGAGCGCTACGACGTCGCCGCGCTCACCGCCCTGCTGCACGAGGACGCGACGATGTCGATGCCGCCGTTCGCCTGGTGGCTGCGGGGTCGCGACGACATCGCCGCCGCGCTCGCCCACGGGGACGGCACGTGCGCGAACGCCCGGCTGCTGCCGACGTCGGTCAACGGCTCGCCGGCGTTCGGCCAGTACCGGTGGACCGGCACCGGGCACG
>NZ_JBOHGB010000301.1:0-1680 GCF_050699935.1 Actinophytocola sp. | reverse complement strand
TGTGTATTAGAGACTGGGCCGGGTCGGCGCCCGCGTCGGCGTGGTGCCCGCGGCGCTGGACGCCATGCGCCGGGCCGGCGCGTCGATCGACCGCGTCGAGGTGCTGCTCGGCCCGGCCGCGTGCGGCGAGTGCTACGAGGTACCCGCCGCCATGCGGGCCGACGTGGCGGAGCACCTGCCGGGCAGCGCGAGCAGGACGCGCAAGGGCACTCCGGGCCTGGACATCCGCGCGGGACTGTGGCAGCAGCTCGCCGACGCCGGCGTGGCGAAGATCGGCGTCGACCCTCGGTGCACGATCGAGGACGCAACGTTGTTCAGTCACCGCAGGGAAGGGACCACTGGGCGATTGGCCGCCGTCACCTGGCTCGAACCGGACCCGGACCGCGAATGACGGCCCGTGTGTCAACCTCAAGATCAAATCAGCCCGAGCGCTTCCCAACCGCACCCAAGGGGAACGTGACGCAACCCAGCGACAAGTACGTGATCAACCAGAACTTCTGGTCTCCCAACAGAACCAGCACAATGAATTCCGGGGAGGCGGAACTGTGACCGCGCGGCGCGAGCGGATCGCGACGGCCCTGGCCGCCGTGCGCGAGCGGATCGCCGCCGCCTGCGTCCGGGCCGGCCGTGCCCCCGAGGAGGTCCGGCTCGTCGCGGTCACCAAGACCTTTCCGGCCACCGACGCCGCGCTGCTCACCGACCTCGGCATGCTCGACCTCGGCGAGAACCGTGAGCAGGAGGCCGCCGCCAAGGCCGCCGAGCTTCGCGAACTCCGCCCGGACGCACCGGTTCGCTGGCACATGGTCGGCCGGCTGCAGCGCAACAAGGCCCGCTCGGTGGCGCGCTGGGCGGCCGAGATCCAGTCGGTCGACTCGGTCCGGCTGGCCCGGGCGCTGGACCGCGCCGCGGCCGGCGCCGAGGTGGCCGGGGAGCGCGCCGGCCCGCTCGACGTGTTGGTCCAGGCGAGCATCGACGGTGACCCGGCGCGTGGCGGATGCCCGCTCGACGGGCTCGCCGAGCTCGCCGATGAGGTAGCTGGATCGGGTGATTTACGTCTCCGCGGGCTGATGGCCGTCGCACCGCTCACGATGGACCCCGTGGCGGCGTTCGGATCGCTGGCCCGAGCAGCCGATCGCCTGCGTCGTGATCATCCGGCGGCCACCGAGCTGTCCGCGGGGATGACCAACGATCTTGAGATCGCGATTACCCACGGTTCTACCTGCGTGCGTGTCGGAACCGCGCTGCTCGGCACCCGAGGGTTAGCCTCGCCCTAACACACGTTCCGGTAGTCGCGGGTAACGAGGGTAGGTATGGGCACGCTGCAGAAGCTGAAGGCCTACTTCGGGATGGTCCCTGCCGACGAGTACGACGGCTATGACCTCGATGACCTCGACGATCCTGCCATGGACTACCGGTCGGGCTACCGCCGCCCCGACTACCTGGCCGACGAGGACGACTACGACCCGTACCCCGAGCCCGCCGGCCGGCGCGGTGGTTTGGCCGGCCGGCGCGGGTACCGCGAGGATCTCGACGCGGACGGCTACGGGGACGGGTACGACGAGCGCGAGACGGAGCTGTCCGCACGCGCCGACTTCCCGCCGCGTCCGGCCGCCCGCCCGCGCGCCGCCGCCCAGGCGTGGTCCACGACGGCTCCCGTGCAGGGCGCGCTGGCCGTGGAAC
>NZ_JBOHGB010000300.1:0-1861 GCF_050699935.1 Actinophytocola sp. | reverse complement strand
GCCGCGGGGAAGGGTAGCTATTCAGCTGGTGTGAGTGCTGGTGGTAGCCATGCGCCGGTGGTGAAGAGTTCGCGGAGGGCGTCGAGTTTGTCGAGTCCCCATTTGGTTGCGGTGTCCAGGTAGGACTGGACGATGGCGAAGTCGACGAGGCCTGCCAGGGTGCGCCAGCAGCCGCCGGAGGTTCGTTGCTGGATCTTGACGGGTCGGCACGTGCGTTCCGCTTCGTTGTTCGTGAACGGCACCGACAGGTCGGTGGCGAACCGCAGGATCATGTCCTCGTAGTGTCGGAATCGGGTGATGAGGGTGCGAGCTTTGTCGGCCAGGGCGCTGGTCTGTCCGGTGTTGTCGGTCTTGCCTCGGGCCAGTGCTCCGCGGTAGCGGCTGTGGATGGTGCGCAGGGCCGTTGGGTCGAGTCGATCGGCCTCTTGTTGGCGGGTCTGGTGTGCTGCTTGGTTGGCGTCGAGCAGGGTGGTGGCCATCGCGAGCGCCCAGAGTTGGCCCTCGGGGTCGGCGTCGGAGATCGACCGCAGGTCGCGGAGGAGGTGGGCTCCGCACCAGGCGTGCACGGCCTTGAGGTGTTCGTAGCCGGCGTAGCCGTCGCGGACCAGCACTCCGGTGAACTCGGGCAGGACGCCGCCAGCGTCGATCGTGTCCTTGGTGCGGTCACCAACGTGCATCAGGGTGAGGTACTCGGTGCACGCCACGTGCACATACGCCAACGATCCGGCGGCGCGGCCGGGTGTCTCATCGGCGTGCAGCACCGGCGCCGTCGCGAGCAGGGCGCGCATGTGGTGGAGGAACTTCTTCTCCAACCTGCGTGCGGCACGACCGCGGATCCCGGCGAGGAACCCGGTGGAGACGTCGATCGCACACAGCTTGGCCAACAGGTCACGGGCGCGACCGACCGGCAAGAAGTGCGCGCACGTCAACAGGGCGGCGCGAGCGAGGGTTTCCGGACCGATCCGCACCGGCGAACCCGCAGCGGCCACGACCTCGGCGTGCGGGGCGGGCACCGCCGCGTCGTCCCAGCCCGCAGTGGTCACCTTCCCGCAACACGGGCACACCTTCGACACCCGTTGATACTCGGTGACCTTCGGTGGTGGCACCGGCTGAATATCGACTACCTGACGCCGCTGACGACCACACTCTTCGGCCCCGTCAAGCGACGCATCACAAGACCCGCAGCGGTCTGGCTGGATCTCCAGTCGTTCGTCCGGATCATCAACGAGGCTCCGTGAGGACGACCCAGCCCCCGGCTGTTTGCCCGGCTTCCGACCCGACCTGACACGTGACGAGCGGTTCTTCGCCGGTTTCTTCGCCCACGGCGCGTCCGACGACGGCGGCCGCGACGAGGTCGACGAATCCGCCGCCAACCGCCGCTCCAACTCCTCCACCCGCCGCGTCAACGCCTCAATCGTCTTGGCCTGCACAGAAACCAGCGCGAGCAACTCCTCACGCGACATCTCCTCCGGCCCAGCCACACCAAGATCGTCTCAGATGCCGATCAAGCCCTCACACCGGCCACCGACCCAGCTGAATAGCTACCCGCAACATCGGGTTCAGCCGACGCAGCAGGTCTGCCAGCGAATCGTTCACGTTCTGCAGGCACGCCGTCTTGACCTTCGTCATGATCGCGCGCAGCGCTTTCTTCGACGGATAGGTGTAGACGTAGCGCTCATCTGTTCCCCTCTTGCGATGGCGCTGGATGCGCCAGCCGAGGAAGTCCAGCCCCTCGTCGATGTGGGTGATCAGCGTCTTCTCGGTCGACAGGCGAAGCCCCATCGGACCAAGCACCTCTGCCACCTCCGGGAGGAGCGCTTCGGCTTGTGCCCGATTGCCGGACACCATGATCACGAAGTCG
>NZ_JBOHGB010000299.1:0-2016 GCF_050699935.1 Actinophytocola sp. | reverse complement strand
TAGCGGGCGAGCGCGGGCTGGTGCTGCTCCTCGCGGGTGACCGTCACGGTCACCTCGCCGGGCATCATCACCAGGCCGGCGGACGAGTTCTCGAACACGGAGACTCCCCAGAGGCCGAAGGACTATGCCCATGCATCGGCGCGCCGGGGAATCCGTTACCTGGAGGCCGCACCCGTCGGAAGATGCTCGGCATCGGCCCGGCCATGCGAGTGGTCCGTCGTGCCGGCCCGGACGTCCCGCCTGCCACGCCTGGCGGGCAGCGACGGGCAGACGGGGCGTCCGGAGTCCTATGTAGATAGTCGACTATGGATGGTCTACGTCACGGGGGAGTGGTCACGACAACCGGCTCCGCAGCTCCCGCTTGAGGACCTTGCCGGCGGCCGACACCGGGATCGAGTCCACCAGGTACACGTCGCGCAGTCGCTGGTACGGCACCACCTGCTCGTTCACCGCCGACATCAGACCGCCCGCGGACACCGACGGGCCGGCGGGCACCACGAACGCGACCGGCAGCTCGCCGGCGTCCGAGTCCGGCTTGCCGACCACGGCCGCGGCAAGAACGCCCGACTGCGCGGCCAGCAGCTCCTCCAGCTCCCGCGGGTACACGTTGTATCCCTTGTACAGCAGCATGTCCTTCATTCGATCCACAATGGACAAGTAGCCGTCCTCGTCCAGCACGCCGACGTCGCCGGTGTGCAGCCAGCCGTCGACGAGCACCTCGGCCGTCGCATCGGGACGGTCGTGGTAGCCGGGCATCACCTGCGGGCCACGGACGCAGACCTCGCCGCGCTCCCCCGGCCCGGACGCGCCGACGACGCGCACCGCCGTGTCGAACACGGGCACGCCGACCGTGCCGGCCTTGCGCACGCCGGACCGGTGCGTCGGGCCGAGCGTCGCGCCCATCGTGACCTCGGTCAGCCCGTAGCCCTCGCTCACCACCGCGTCCGGCGCGAGCGTCCGCAGCCGGTCGATCAGCTCCACCGGCATCGGCGCCGCGCCCGAGGAGATCGCGCGCACCGACGACAGGTCGGCGGTCTGGATGTCCGGACAGTGCAGCAGCGCGGCGAACAACGCCGGCGCACCGCCCATCGAGGTCACCCGCAGCCGCTGCGCGTCGGCGAGGTAGTGCGCCGGGTCGAGCCGGTCGTGCAGCGTGGTCGAGAACCCGGCCAGCACCAACGCGTTCAGCCCCGCGACCGTCCCCATCGCGTGGAACCACGGGGTCAGGTTGATCGACACCGCCGTGCCCAGCCGGGTCGGCCACTCCGCCTCGCTGCCCACCTGGTCGAGCACCAGCCCACCGTGCTCGTCGAGCGCCGGCAGCGAGCCCGTGCCCCAGCAGACGTACTGCAGCGTGTTCACCACGACGTTGCGGTGCGGCAGGCGCACGCCCTTCGACTCGCCCGTCGTCCCGCCGGTGTAGGCGAGGTGGGCGAGGTCGCGGTGGACGTCGACGGCGACCTCGGGCGGCACGGCCGACTGCCCGGCGCAGATGCCCGGCACCTGGGCGGCGGTCACGGTGAGCCTCGCGCCGGAGTCGGCGACCTGCCGCGCGGCGGCGGACTCCGGCAGCAGCGGGTTGACCGGTACGAACGTCCCACCCGCGAGCAACGTGCCGTAGTAGGCCACCGGGTACTCGAGGCAGTTCGGCAGGCGCAGTGCCACTCTGTCCCCCGTGGACAGTCCGCGGGCGAGCAGGCCGTGCGCGAACCGGGCGGCCCGGCGGGCGAGCTCGACGTAGGTCAGCGACTCCTCGCCGTGGGCGAACGCCACCCGGTCGCCGAACCGGCGGGCCGAGCCGGCGAGGATCGCGCCGACCGGAACCTCCGGGTAGTCGAGGGACTCGGGCAGCCCCGGTGGCCAGCTCTCGGCGGTGCGAACCGACATCGGGTCTCCGTAAGTTGTTAGGTGGCCCGGGAGGGCCGGATGTGGCTGATCGGGTCTTGCCCTTGGTGGCTCCTGAGGAGTGGCCGTCCGGCTCTTCGGGGCACCCTGGCTGGTGATTGAGATGCGCGT
>NZ_JBOHGB010000298.1:0-2040 GCF_050699935.1 Actinophytocola sp. | reverse complement strand
CGACCGCGCGGACGAGGGCGTCGGTGTGCCGCCAGCCCATCGTCCGCGCCGCGCGCCGACCGACGAACCAGCGGCGCGCCCGGTTGCCGAGCCGGCGGTCCGTGCCGACCAGATCGGCGGCGACCTGCTGCGGGCTGCTCACCGGCGTACCGACCGGGTGCTGCTCGGCCCGGCCACCACGCCGAGCAGCTCGTCGACCACCTGCTCGCCGGTGACGCCCGAGCTCCACGTCTCCGCGCGCATGGTCAGCCGGTGCGCGAGCGCGGGCACGGCACACTCCTTGACGTCCTCGGGCAGCACGTACTCCCGCCCGGCCAGCACCGCGAGGGCCCGCGACACCAGCAGCAACGCCTGCGAGCCGCGCGGCGAGGCGCCGATCTCGACCGAGCGGTGGCCACGGGTGGCGTTGGCGAGGTCCACGCAGTAACGCAGCACGTCCTCGTCCACGGCCACCCGCTCCAGCCCGGCCTGCAGCGCGGCGAGCCGCTCGGCGTCGATCACCGGGTCGAGCACGACCTCCTCCTTGCGGCGGGCGAGCCGGCGGCGCAGGACCTCGGCCTCCTCCTCGGGCGGCGGGTAGCCGACGTCGAGGCGCAGCAGGAACCGGTCGAGCTGGGCCTCGGGCAGCGGGTAGGTGCCCTCGTACTCGATGGGGTTCGCGGTGGCCAGCACGTGGAACGGCCGGGCCAGCGGGAAGGTGCGGCCCTCCACGGTGACCTGGCGCTCCTGCATGGCCTCCAGCATCGCGGCCTGCGTCTTCGGCGGCGTGCGGTTGATCTCGTCGGCGAGCAGCAGGCCGGCGAACACCGGACCCTGGCGGAAGCCGAAGTCCCGCTCGGCGGGGTCGTAGATGAACGAGCCGGTGATGTCGGCCGGCTGCAGGTCCGGGGTGCACTGCACGCGGCGGAACTTCAGGCCCAGCGACTGCGCGAGCGCGCGGGCCAGCAGCGTCTTGCCGAGCCCGGGGACGTCCTCGATCAGCACGTGGCCGCCGGCGAGCACCGCGGCCAGGGCCAGCCGGACCGACCGCTGCCGGCCGACGACCACCGAGGCCACCGAGTCGAGCACCGTGCCCGCCTCCTGCCGGATCATGTCCGGAGTCGGCGGTTCGCCCAGGTGTGGGTCCGCTGTGGACGGTGAGGTCATAGCTCCTCCAGACGCCGGATCATCGCGGCGAACTCGTCGGGCTTCGGCAGGCGGGCGGCGGGGGCGGTGAGCAGGTCGTGCAGGTCGTCGCCGAGCCGGTCACGGGCACGCGGGTCGTGCAGGTCGGATACGTCGGCGGTGTCGGGGTCGCGGCGCAGCGTGGTGAGCGCGAGCCGGCGCAGCCGCGGCTGCACGCGCGAGGTGAACCGGTAGGGGTCGGTGGCCGCCTGGCCGAGCCGGTCGGTGAGCGAGCTCGCGTGCAGGCAGACGCTCGCCGCCGGCAGGTCCGGCTCGGGCGTCCAGTCCTGGTCGAACGCACCGACGAACAGCCCGGTGACCAGTACCGCGGCGGCGGGCGGGAGCGAGACGAGCAGGGCCCACCAGAAGGGCACGTCCATGGCGTGGGTCGCGGTCAGGTAGACCGCGACCGCGGTGAGGACGGCCAGTGCGCCGGCCCGGGCCGGGCTCACGACGACCCCTCGCAGACTCGGTACCGCCGCTCACGGCCGCCCCGTATCGAACGGCTCGCTCCGCAAGCTCCGCGAACAAACGACCCCTCACAGGCCCGGCGCCGCCGCTCACGGTCGCCCTGTGACATCGATTCGCTCGCAGGCTCGCTCATGTGACGGTGCTGGCCGGGGTGGCCGCGTTGGCGAGCGCGTGCAGGATCCGGTCCAGCGCGGCGAGCGCGGCCGCGGCGTCGGCCTCGCCGACCTGGCCGGCCGGGCCGAACCGGGCTCGCTGGTAGAGCTCGCGCAGCTCGTCCAGGGCCGGCTCGCTGGTGGTGTGGCGGGCGAGCAGGGCGGCGGTGAACTCGGTGGCCGTCTGGTGCGGCTCGCGTGCGGCGCCCTCGTGCGCGGCGGCCTCCTCGAGCCGCAGCCACGCGGCGACGAC
>NZ_JBOHGB010000297.1:0-2058 GCF_050699935.1 Actinophytocola sp. | reverse complement strand
AGCAACAACTTTTCGTTCCTCCCGGCCGGACATCCCGTCCCGCCGACACCCAAGCTAGAACCACCCAGCACACCCGCCATCCGGGCAATCCCCCTCCCCGCACACCCCACTACGGGGATACCGGAAAACACATGCGGGGCCACTAAGGGGTTTTCCCCGATGTCCACTCGCACCACCCGCGGACATCGTGGTCACCGACCGACGTTTCGACAGTCAGGTGAACCAAACCGAGCCGGTTGACGTATCGAATCCATTCGGCTGGTGAAGCGAGAGGGGAAGCGGGATGTCTTACCAGGTCGGAGTGGACTTAGGGGCAACATTCACCGCCGCGGCGGTGTGCCGGTCGGGCTGGGCGGACGTGGTCGCGTTCGGACCGCACGCGGCGTTCCTGCCGTCGGTCGCGTATGTGAGTCCCGACGGCTCGCTCGTGTTGGGCGAGGCCGCGGAGCAGCGCGCGCTGACCGAGCCGGACCGGGTCGCGCGGCAGTTCAGCAGCCGCGTCGGGGACGGCACGCCGCTGCGGCTCGGCGGGGTCGCCATGACCGCCGACGCGCTTACCGCACGGTTCGTCGCGGACGTCGTCGGTTCGGTCGCCGGCATGGTGGGCGGCCCGGCCGCGCGGGTGGCGTTGACGCATCCGGCCGGCTGGGGGCAGCACCGGCTGGCATCGCTGCGCGCCGCGCTCGTCGCGCAGGGCCTGGGCGCGACGGTCCTCCTGTCCGGCGCGCAGGCGGCCGCGCGGGCGTACGCGGAGCGCGTTCTCGTGTCGGCCGGCGACCTGGTCGCCGTGTACGACCTGGGTGGCACCGGCTTCGACGCCGCGGTGGTACGCAAGCTCGGCGACGGCCGGTTCGAGCCGGCCGGCCCGCCGGAGGAGCTCGAGATCGGTGGCCTGGACTTCGACGAGCTCGTGTTCGACCACGTGCGGACGGCGCTGGGGGAGCGGTGGGCCGCGATCGACCCCGCCGACCCGGCCGTCCGGCCCGCGCTGGCCCGGCTGCGGCGGGAGTGCACGCTGGCCAAGGAAGCGCTGTCGGCCGACACCGACGTGCGGATCCCGGTGGTACTGCCCGGAGTCGACACCCGGGTACGGCTCGCGCGCGCCGAGCTCGAGGAGCTGGTCCGTCCAGCGGTCGAGGAGACCGCGGCCACCATGTACCGCACGATCGACGCCGCCGGCGGCTCGCCCGAGGACCTCTCTGCCGTGCTGCTCACCGGTGGGTCGGCCCGCATTCCGCTGGTGACCCAGATCCTCTCCGAGATCCTCGGCCGGCCGGTCGTCGCCGTCCCGAATCCCAAGGGGGAGACCGCGATCGGCGCCGCGCTCGCCATCGGCGGGCCGGCCGCGGACGAGCCCGCCATGGCCGCCGAGGCGGAGCCGACGCGCATCGCGCTGCGGGCCGTGCCCGGGCCCGTCCCGAACCCCGTTCGCCCGCCGGTGGCGGCCGGCCTGCCGGCCCCGGTCAAGCCCGCACACCGCAGGTTCGGCCTGTCCCGCACGCTGGCCACCGCCGCGGCCGTCGCCACCGCGCTCGTCGTGGGCGGCGGCATCGTGCTCGCCTCGAACAACGGACCGTCCGGTGCGGACGCCGAGATCAAGGCGCCCCCGACGACGAGCGAAACCGAGCGGGCCGTCACGACGACGCCCCCGGCGACGACAACGAAGCAGCCGGCGCCCAAGCCGCGCGACACCGAGGAGCCGCGCCGTACTCGGATCGAGGAACCGCCGCCCGAGGAGCCGACGGTCACGAGTGAGCCGCCGGAGTCGACGCAGCCGACGGAGACGACGACGGAGACCACGTCGACGCCGCCGACGGACACGACCACGACGCCGACCGACCCCGAGACGCCCGAGGACCCACCGGCGGACGAGCCCGCGGAGCCCGGCCAGGAAGAAAGAACCGAGTCATGATCGCCGGCGAGTTACTCGAGAACGACGGGCTGCGCGCGGACCGCGCGTGGCGGGCCGGGGACGTCGCCGCCGCGATCGATGCCGCGGACCACGCGCTCGCCCGAGGCGACGACCCGAACGGCCTGGCCGCGGGCGTGGCGGCGGCC
>NZ_JBOHGB010000296.1:0-2103 GCF_050699935.1 Actinophytocola sp. | reverse complement strand
CCCCGCCGACCGCGCCGACCGCGCCGACCGCGCCGACCGCGCCGACCGCGCCGACCGACTGTCCTGGAAGCTCACCCCGACGGGGACCGACGCGCAGCTGCGCGGGCTGTCGGTCCTCAGCCGGCACGTCGCGTGGGCGAGCGGCGCCCGCGGCACCGTGCTGCGGACCGTGGACGGCGGCCGGAGCTGGCAACAGGTGGGCCCGCCGGACACCGAGGCCCTCGACTTCCGCGACATCGAGGCGTTCGACGCGCGCAACGCGGTGGCGCTGTCGATCGGCAACGGCGAGGACTCGCGGATCTACCGGACCACCGACGGCGGTGCCACGTGGACCGAGACCTTCCGCAACACCGAGCCGGCCGCGTTCTACAACTGCGTGGCCTTCTTCGACAAGCGCCACGGCCTCGTCGCCGGCGACCCGGTCGAGGGCGAGTTCCGCATCCTGTCCACATCGGACGGTGGCCGGTCGTGGCAGCGCGTGCCGGGCGACGGGATCCCGCCGGCGCTCGACGGCGAGTTCCAGTTCTCGGCCAGCGGGCAGTGCATCACGGTGGCCGGCAAGCGTGACGCGTGGATCGCGACCGGAGGCTCGACCGTCGCGCGCGTGCTGCACTCCGCCGACCGCGGCCGCACCTGGACCGCGAGCGAGACGCCGCTGCTGAGCAACCCGAGCGCGGGCGTGTTCGCGGTCGCGTTCCGCACCACGCGGCAGGGCGGCGCGCACGGAATAGCGATCGGCGGCGACTTCCTGAACCCGACCGGCGGCGAGGACAACCTGGCGCTGACCCGCGACGGCGGGCACACCTGGCGCGAACCGGTGAACTCGCCGGCCGGCTACCGGTCCGCGGTCGTGTACCACCCGTTCCTGCACTCGGTGCTGCTCGCCGTCGGCCCGACGGGCAGCGACCTCAGCCTCGACGCCGGCCGGCGCTGGCACCAGTTCGACGACGGCACGTTCGACTCGGTCGACTGCGGCCGGGACGGCGCGTGCTGGGCGTCCGGTGCGCAGGGCCGGGTGGCATCACTGCGAATCGGCTGATGCGGGCGGTGGTCACCGGGCACAATGCCGGCCCGTGACCACCGCACGACGGCTGCTCGCCGGCATCGACGGCCTGCCCTACGGCGCCCGGCAGCGCGAGCTCGCCACGACCGCCCGGACGCTGCCGCCGCCCAAGCTGACCGGCCTGCTCGACGAGCTGTACGCCGAGGGCGGCTTCGCCCGGCGCATCGGGCTGCAGCTCGCGTACGTGGCCGGCGAGCGCGGGTACGCCGAGCGGTGCCTGGCCGCCGGGGAGACCGGCGTCGTGCGGCGGGCGCTCGGGGTGGCGGTGCGCCTCGGGCTGCCCGCCAGCGTGCTGACCGCACGGCTGCCGGAGCTGCCGTCCGCGTTGCGCGCCACCCTGTACCAGGACGTGCGCAGGCGCCGGGCCACCGGACTCGCGGAGGCGCTGCTGCCGGCGGTCCGCGAGCGGTTCGGCGACGTGGAGGCGGCGGTCCTGCTGCCCGCGTGCTCGCCGGCGACCGTGGCCGCCGCGCTGCCCGAGCTCGGGTACGCCGTCACCGGCTGGCGGATGGTCGGCCACCGCCACCCGGCGGTCTTCCTCGACCACCTCGACGCCGAGCTGTCGGCGACCCCGAGGTCGGGCTGGGCCCAGGTGCTGGAGACGCTCGGCACCGGGCTCGCGGCCGCCGCGCTGAGCGAGCCGGGCCGGGTGCTGGCGGTGCTCGAGCGGGCGGCCCCGCACGCGTCGGTGCCGTTCGGGCTGGCTCGCACGATCGGGCTGCTCGCCCGGCACGACCCCGCCCGGCTGCTCCGCGTGCTGCTCGACCCGCACCGTCCCGGCGGCGTGCCGGGCGGGCGCACGCTGTGGCGGGCGCTGCTCGGCGCGAGCGACGACGAGCTCGTGGCGTTCGGGCGGGCGCTCGGCGCGCACCGGCTGGTGCGCTTCCTGCGGGTGGTGCCGCCGTCCCGGCGCGCCGGGGTCTACGCGGGCGTGGTGGGCCGCCGCGACCTGACGCTGTCCGAAGTGCCGATCGCCGCGCTGGACGAGCTGCCGGCCGCGGCCCGCGCGGCGGAGGCCGAGCGGCTGCTCACCCTGCGCC
>NZ_JBOHGB010000295.1:0-2297 GCF_050699935.1 Actinophytocola sp. | reverse complement strand
GGTCAGGAGGTCGCGGCGGTGGCGGCACAGACCCGCGCGCAGGCGGAGGCGGCCTGCCGGGCGATCCGGGTGCGCTACCGCCGCCGGGCCGCCCCGCTGACCGTCGCGGCCGCCCGCGCACGGGGCGCGCGCCGCCTGCACGAGCGGACCACCGCCGAGCCCAACGTGTCGATGCTGCTGGCCACCGACTGGGGCGAACCGGACGCGGGCATCGCCGCCGCCGCGGTGTCGGTGCGCGGCGGCTTCGTCTACCCGAGCGTCGCGCACGCCTGCATGGAGCCGAGCGTCACGCTCGCCCGGTGGGACCCCGACCGCGAGCTCGTCGAGCTGTGGACCTCCACCCAGGCGCCGTGGTTCGCGGTCAAGGAGGTCTCGCACCTGCTCGGCCTGCGCCACGAGCAGGTGGTGTGCCGGGAGGTCGCGGTCGGCGGCGGCTTCGGGCAGAAGTCCAAGGCGGCCGAGCACGAGGTGCTGGCCGCGGCGTTGGCGAGGGCCGCCGGGCAGCCGGTGCTCGTCGAGCTGAGCCGCGAGGAGGAGTTCGCCGCCAACAAGCCGCGGCACCGCTTCGAGACCAACCTGACCACCTGGGCCGACGCCGACGGCGTGATCCGCGCGCTGGACGCCGACATCGCGGTGGACAACGGGTCCTACAACCACATGGGCACCTCGGTCATGCGGGTCGGCGTGATCACGCTCGGCTCGATGTACCGGCCCGACGGGGTGCGCTTCGCCGCGCGCCTGGTGGACACCGCGACCCAGCCCGGGGGCCAGTACCGCGGCTACGGCACCCCGCAGGTGTCATTGGCCATGGAGTCCCAAGTGGACGAGATCGCCGAGCGGCTGGGCATGGACCCGATCGCGTTGCGGCTGGGCAACCTCGGCCCCGAGCACGCCACCACGCTCGCCGGCTACCGGGTCACGACCTCGCGCCTCGGTGACTGCCTGGCGGCCGTCCGCGACGGGCTGGACTGGGACCGCGCCCGCGCCGACCGTCCACGGGGGACGGTCGCGGCGGGCTGGGGCGTGGCGGCCGGGATGCACGGCAGCGGCGCCTACGCCTACGAGTTCGCCAACCGCAGCGACGCGGCGATCGACCTGTTCGCCGACGGCCACGTCCGGGTCCGGCACGGCAGCGCCGACGCCGGCACGGGACAGAACACGATCCTCGCCCAGATCGCGGGCCACGAGCTCGGCGTGGACCTCGCCGACGTCGAGGTGACATCCATGGACAGCGAGCGGACCCCGTTCGAGCTGGGCGCGTGGTCCTCTCGCGGCACGCACATGACCGGCTCGTCGGTCGGCCAGACCGCCCGGGAGCTGGCGGAGCGGCTGCGCGGGATCGCCGCGGGGAAGCTCGGCGCGGCACCGGAGGACGTGCGCCTGCGCGGCGGCCGCGCGGAAGTCGGCACCGGAGCCGGCACCGACGCGGTCGACCTCGGTGACCTGGTGGGCCTGTCCGGCGAGGCGCGCGACGACGTGCTGCACCACGAGTCGAGCTACCTGCTCGACACGACGGAGATGCTCACCCCGGACCGGAGCACCGCGAACCTCTCCCCCACCTACGCCTTCGCCGCGCACGGCGCCGCGGTCGAGGTCGACACGCGCACCGGCAAGGTCCGGGTGGTCGACTACGTGGCCGCGCACGACGTCGGCCGCGCGATCAACCCGACCGCGGTGCGCGGCCAGATCGTCGGCGGTGCCGCGATGGGGCTGGGCGCCGCGCTTGGCGAGCACCTCGTGCGCGAGGGCGGCCGGGTGGTCAACAGCAGCTACCTGCACTACGCCATGCCGCGCAACGCCGACCTGCCCGCGATCCGCGCGGTGATCGTGGACGGCCACGACGAGGCGGGGCCCTACGGGGCGAAGAGCGTGGGCGAGATGTCGATCATCCCGCCCGGCGCGGCGGTGGCCAACGCGGTGTACGACGCGATCGGGGTTCGGTTCCGGGAGCTCCCGATCACGCCGGACAAGGTGCTCACGGCCCTCGCCGAGCGGGACGGGCGGCGTCGGCGTCACCGCCTGTGGCGTCGGCCGGACCGCTGGTGGGTCGCGCTGGTCAGGTGGGCCTACCCGCGCGGGCTGCACTGGTTCCTCGACGGCGTGGGCACCCGGGTCGGGCCGGCCGCCCGGGCGCGGCACGCCGCCGAGCCGGCCGAGCCGGTCGTACACGCGCCGCGGGACCTGGCCGAGGCGGTCGGGCTGCGCGGCGGCGGTGCCCAGGTGCTCGGCGGCGCCACCGACGCACCCGTCGAACGGCGCCGCGAGCCCGCCCCCGCCCCGGTGCTGGTGTCCGTGGC
>NZ_JBOHGB010000294.1:0-2312 GCF_050699935.1 Actinophytocola sp. | reverse complement strand
GCTGCCCTCGATCGTGGTCTTCACGCTGACCGCCGTCGCCGCCGGCTTCGGTGTGGCGGCGACCGGGACGGCCCTCGGTGTGTGGGCGGTCGTCGGGCTGCTGTGCGTGCTGGCCGTGGTGCTGGAGCTACTGGTCGTGCGCTCAGCCATCGCGCTGGGCCCGGCCCTCGCCGCCGACGCGGACCACGTGTGGGTCCGGGTCGGCGGGTTCCTGCGCCCGGAGTCGCTGCGCCTGGAGTGGCCGGAGATCGCCGGCTTCGGCCTGCGCACCTGGCAGGGCCGGCGCCGGACCTCGGCCCGCTACCTGACGGTCCGGCTGACAGAGTCCGCCCGCGCCACGGTGGAGCCCGAGCTGGCGGGTGCGCCGGGCCGCCGCCTGCGCCGCCAGGAGGCGGCGTTCGGCTCGCTGCTCGCGATCACGGAGCGGCACAAGTCGGCGAGCCTCGACGTGACGGTCCGCGGCCTGCGCGACCTGGCACCGGACGGCGTGCGGTTCACCAGCGACTGAGGCGCGCCGGAGCGAACCCTGGTGTCCCCGCGCCGGAAATCCAGCAGCTATCTCAGCGGCCCAGCTTCCCGCTGGGGGCGTCGCCGATCCGCCCAAGTACGGTCCAGCACGCGGGCGAATCGGCGCCTTGCCAGCGGAAACCTGGATCCACCGAGATAGACATCGCATTTCCGGCGCGGGGCACTAGGCGGCGCGCAGGTCCAGCACCGCGATCTCGCCCTCGGTGTGCACGGCCGCCACCGCGAGGCCCGCGCTCTCGGCCAGGGCGGTCAGTTCCGCGACGTCGCGGATCTTGCCGCCGAACCAGGCCAGGTTGCGCAGCTCCGCGTGCGTGCGAGACGGCGCCGGGACTCGTTCGATGACGAAGACCGCGCCGTCCCCACCCGCGGCTTGCGCGCAGCGAACCAAGATCCGGCGAGCGTCCTCGTCGCCCCAGTTGTGGATCACCGCGGACAGCAGGTAGCCCTCGGCGCCGGGTGGCACCCGCGCGAAGAAGTCGCCCGCGACCACGTCGGCGCGATCGGCCAGGCTCGCGGCGGCGATCAGCTTGCGGGCCGCGTCCGCCGGACCGGGCAGGTCGAGCACGGTCCCGCGCAGTGCCGGGAACTCGCGCAGCAGCGCGATCAGCAGCGTCCCGTTCCCGCCGCCGACGTCCACCACGTCACCGAGCGCGCCCCAGTCGTAGGCCGCGACGATGCTCGGCGCCTCGAGCTCGGAGGCGGTGCCCCGCGCGTCGTCGAACTCCGCCCCGCGGGCCGGGTCCGAGGCGAGGTCGGTCCAGAACGGCGTGCCGAACTGCGCCGCGAACGCCGGCTCGCCGGTGCGCACGCTGTGCAGCAACGCCACGAGCGACAGGTCACCGCGACCGACCGCGCCCTCGATGTCCCAGTCGGCGCGCAACCCGGCCGGATGGCCGTCGCACAGGCACGCCCCGAACGCGGTCCGCGTGTACCGGCCCTCGTCGTCCCGGCTCAGCACGCCGACCGACACGAGGTGGCGCAGGAGCCGGTCCAGCGCGTCCGGATCGGCACCCGCCTCGTCGGCGAGCTCGTCGGCCGTCCGCGCGGTGTCCAACCGGTCGGCGACGTGCAGGGTCGCCGCGACCCGGATCGCCATCGGGGTCACCAGGTCCGCCATCGCGGTGAGTTCCTCGACCTCCTCGTGACTCATCACCCCACGCTAACGTCCTCGCCATGCGCTGTGCAGGGCCCAAAACCGGGTCTGGCACGGCGTCCGCCCCTAGCGAACCCACTGTCCCGCACCGAGCGCTGGGCGGATGCTGACCGCATGCCTGACACGGTCGCCGTCCTGTCCGACATCCACGGCGTGTTGCCCGCGCTCGACGCGGTGCTGGCCGAGCCCGACGTGCGTGACGCGGACGTCGTCGTGCTACCCGGTGACATCGCCACCGGCCCACAACCCGTGCCCACGCTCGACCTGCTCATGTCGATGGGCGAACGAGTGCGCTGGGTCAGCGGCAACTGCGAACGCGTGTTGGTCGAGCACGCCAGGGGTCACGGCCCGGAGGAGTCTCAATGATCAAGTCAAGCCGGGTGCGTGACCGGCAGAACGGGGGTGAAGCGCCGGTTGTCACGCAGCTGTGCCCTCAGCATGTCGACTCGGCGGCGGGCGAGGGCGATGACGGCTTGGACGTGTTTGAGTCCTTGTCCGCGTTTGTTGAGGTAGAAGCCGCGGTTGGGGCCTTCGCGGATGATGCTGGTCTGCGCGGAGAGGTAGAACACCCGGCGCAGGTGGCGGCTGTGGCGTTTGGGGCGGTGCGGGTTGCCGGTGCGGCGGCCGGAGT
>NZ_JBOHGB010000293.1:0-2367 GCF_050699935.1 Actinophytocola sp. | reverse complement strand
CGACGCGGCTGCGCTCGCGGCCGCGCACGGGCTCGCCGGCCGCCGGCTCGAGGTGCCACACGCGCGGCCCCCATGACTGCTCGATGCGGATCCGGCCGAGCGGCTCGGTGGCGCTGACCTCGAGGTGCCTGGCCGGCGGGCGGGTCCGGACCGTGCAGACAAGCTCGGCGCGGCTCTCGTTGCGGTGGACGGTCAGCTCGGGGGCGAAGCGCGCCTTCCGGGCGAACCCGACCAGGTCGCCGGACGGCCGGGCGCGCACCTCGTACTCGTCGGCGAACGGACGCAACCGCTTGCGCACCAGGAGGTGGCGCTGGTCGGTGGTCAGCATCCGGCGATCATCCCGAAAATTGTCGGTGGGCCGTGGTTAGGTCCGCGGCGTGGACGAGTCGAGATTTCACGAGTGCCTCGAGGCGGACTACCGGCGGCTGCGTGAGGTGGCCGCGGGCGCGCTGGGCGAGACGGTGCCGAGCTGTCCCGGTTGGACGGGCGCCGACCTCGCCAACCACGTCGCGGAGGTCTACCTACACAAGACGGAGATCATGCGACATGGTGCCGAGCCGCATCCGTGGCCACCCGACCTCGGCGGCGACCCGCTGGCGGCACTGGACAACGCGTACCGCGAGCTGATCTCGGAGTTCGGTGCCCACAAGCCGGACGAGCCGACGCCGAGCTGGTACGAGGGGACGCAGACGGTCGGCTGGTGGCTGCGGCGGATGGCGCAGGAGACCGTGATCCACCGCGTCGACGCCGAGCTCGCGGCCGGTGCGGAGCTCACGCCGATCCCGGCGGACCTAGCCGCGGACGGCATCGACGAGGTGCTGGTGTGCTTCCTCGCCTACGGGACCACGGCCTACCCCGAGTACGTCGCCGACCACATTGCGGCCTGCGACGGCGACACCGTGCGGATCGACGTGCCCGAGGCGAGCTGGTTGGTACAGCTCGGCCCGGACGTGGTCACGGTCGAGCCGGTCGACGCGGGGGCCGGGGCGGACACGGACGCCGTCTTACGCGGGTCCGCGGACGCGGTGCTGCGCTGGCTGTGGCGCCGGGCGGGCAACGACGCGGTCGAGCCGGACGGCAACCGGGCCGCGGTGGGCAAGCTGCACAACCTGCTGGGGGTGGTCGAGCAATAGGCTGAACGCATGCCGGTTCGCGTGGCGCTCGTCGACGACCACGAGGTGGTGCGGCGCGGGCTGCGGGACCTGCTGGACGGCGAGCCGGGGATCGAGGTGGTGGCCGAGGCGGGCGGCGTCGACGAGGCGCTGACCCGGATCGGGGCGACCGGGCCCGACGTGGTGGTGGTCGACGTGCGGCTGCCGGACGGCGACGGTGTCTCGCTGTGCCGGAGGCTGCGGTCGCGCGACCCCGCGCCGAAGTGCCTGGTGCTGACCGCGTTCGACGACGAGCAGGCCCTGGTCGAGGCGATCATGGCGGGCGCGTCGGGCTACCTGCTCAAACAGGTGCGCGGCCAGGACCTGGTGGACGCGGTGCGCGAGGTCGCGGCGGGCCGGTCGCTGCTGGATCCGGTGACCACGGCCCGCGTGCTCGACCGGATGCGCCGGTCGGCCGAGACGGACGAGCTGTCCGCGCTGACCGACCGCGAGCGCCACGTGCTCGAGCTGATGGGCGAGGGCCTCACGAATCGGCAGATCGCGGAGCGGCTGTTCCTCGCGGAGAAGACCGTGAAGAACTACGTGACGTCCGTGCTCGCGAAGCTCGGTATGGAGCGGCGCACGCAGGCGGTCGCGTGGATCGCCCGGCACCCGCGGAGGGACTGATCGCGTGGGCGTGCCCGGGGACCTCGAGGTCGCGCTCAACGAGGCCACGGTCGTGGGGCTGCGGGCCGAGCCGGGCCGGGCGGTGAGCCTGCTGCTGCATGTGCTGGCGCTGCCGGAGGAGGGTCCGCCGGACCCGGACACCCGCCGGGCGCTGGTGCTCTCGGGCGTGTCGCGGGTTCGGGTGCTGCTGCGGCGCGACATCCCGGGCGAGGTGGACTACGGCCCGGCCGTGCCGCTGGCCGACCTGGCCGCGGTCGAGGAGTTCTTCGCCTCGCTCACGCACACGGGGGATCTGTACGGCTGGGAGTTCCTCGACGCGCCGGACCTCGTCGCGGACTGGCCGGCGGAGGTGAGCCTGGAACTGATGTTGGCCGACGCGGTGGTGGGGACGCACTCGCTGTACTGGTTCAACGAGTGCGGCACGCCGGACGGATCGTTCTGCATCGAAGGGCTGGTGGAGTTCACCGACGTGACCGCGCGGCACGCCGACGGCACGCCGGTGCCGATCGAGGAGTTCGTCGCGGACGGCAGGCGCTGGTGGCAGGCGTTCCGCACGGGCGACCCGCGGGTCGTGCCGGCAGCCCAGCGG
>NZ_JBOHGB010000292.1:0-2371 GCF_050699935.1 Actinophytocola sp. | reverse complement strand
GTCCAACGTTCCGAACGTTGGACTCGCCGGTCGCGAGCGTTGGACTCGCGGGTTCCGAGCGTTGGACTCGCGGGTTCCGAGCGTTGGACTCGCGGTTATTCGCGGGTGGTGTAGGTGTCCAGTGCGGTCAGGCGGACGTCCGGGTCCGCGTGCTCGCGCAGGCCCGTGACGAACGTGCGCCAGTGCCGCGGCCAGCCCGCCTCCGGGCCGGCCTGGCTCGCGATCGCCAGGCCCAGCAGCGGCGCGGTGGACGTGGCCAGCTCGTACAGGTGCGTCTGTGGCAGCTTGGCCACCCGCCCGCGCAGCCGCCGCCGTACCGCCCCGTGCGCGAGCCAGGCCCACCGCGGCGCGTCCGCGAGCTCCGTCACCCGCCGCAGCCGCGCCACCCCATCGCCGTCCGGCTCGAACGGGACCGCGGTGACCGCCAGCTCGATCATCGGGCCACGCAGTGTGGGGTCGGCCGCGAGGGCGCCGGCCAGCGCCGCGGCCACCGTACGCAGGCTCGGGGCCTCGTCGGCGTTCCGCCGGACCAGACCGGCGACGGCCTGGACCCGCTGGCGCGCCGGAAGATCGCGGTCGGCCGTCGGTTGCGGGTCCGAAGTGGACAGCAAGCGGGCGACGGCCGCGACGAGCGGTGCCGGGTCCTCGGTGGCCGTGCAGCCGGCGACCAGCGCGGCCAGGGCCTCGCGCCAGCTCGCCGTGTTCGCGAGGTCGGCCACCCGTCCGACGAGCATCTCCGTGCCCGCCTCGTCCCACCGTGCCCAGCGCGCCAGCGTCGCGAGGCCGAGCCGGGCGGTGTCCGGCTCCGGCGCGTCCGCGACGGTGTGCACCAGCGACGCGTACCGCGTGCGGTGCCGGGGCGCGAGCGTGTGCGGGTCCAGGTCGAGCACGGCCGTGGCGACCGCGTGCTCGGCCGACGCGGCCGCATCGAGCAGCGGCCAGGCGTCCGGCAGGCACCACCGCGCCGCCGAGACCACGGCCCGCCGCACGTCGCGGTGCTGGTCCGGCTCGTGCCACACCGAGGCGAGCGTCGCCGCCGCGTCCGGCGCGTGCTGCACGGCCAGCAGCCGCACGGCCTCCTTCCGCGAGGTCACCTTCCGGCTGGCGAGCGCCGCGTGCAGGGCCGACCCGAGCCGGGCCGGCGGCACGAACCGGGCGCACCGGGAGGCCGCGTAGACCGCCACCCGCGCCCGGTCGGTGTCCGCGTGCGCCAGCAGCTCGTCCAGGACCTCGGCCGGCTCGTCGGTCCACGCCAGCGCGGCCAGCGCGGCCTCGGCGACCGCGAGATCCGCATCCTCGACATAGGACCGCAGCCGCTCGGCGGTGCCCGGGACCCGGCCCAGCTGGCGTACCGCGTTGACCCGTTCCCACGTGTTCCGCGTCCGGCGCGGGGCGGCCGTCTTCGCCAGCAGGGTCGCGTACGCCGCGTGCTGGCGGGGCAGCCAGCGGTCGAAGCAGCCGGCGAACCGCGGCACGAACCGCACGCCCCGCTTGAGGAACCGGCCGTGCAGGGGCTTGGTGAACACCTCGTCCAGCAGGTCCGTGCGGCGGAAGCCGATGCCGCCGCACACGATCGGGAACGTGATCGTCGACCGGTCCGCGCGGAACACCTCGCCGATCCGCTCGTCACGCGTCGCGGGCGGGGCCAGCCACAGCTCGATGGCCCGCCGCACGACGTGGTCGTCGGAGGCCCGCCGCGCCTGGTCGAGCAGCGCCTGCAGACCGGTCATGTCCCACGCGCGCCGGTGCAGGCCGCGGGCGAGCGCCAGGGTGACCTCGAACCGCCCGCGCCGCGCGTCCGCGTCCAACCGTGGCCGCAGGGCCTCGAACACCTGGTGCTCGCCGCCTCGGGGCAGCTCGCGGTCCAGTGCGTGCAGGTCCAGCCACGGCCGCTCGTCGCCGAGCCGGGCGAACGCCTCCAGGCCGACCTCGACCAGCGCCGGCTGCCCGCTCAGCGCGCCGTGCCGGATCAGCCGGGAGATCAGCGTGCGCACGCTGGACTGCGTCTGCCACGAGCAGTCCCTGGCCCCTACGGCGTCGGTCATGAGTTTGAGCAGGTCCGGCGCGTCGGCCGGGCGGAACAGCCGCGGCGGCACCTCGGCCAGCGCGCGAAACGCCGCCGCCCGGACCGGGTCCTGCTCGTTGCGCAGCCGGTTGCACGACCCCAGCAGCTCGGTGAGAGTCTCCTGGTCGCGGCTGACGGCGCCGGCGCGGATGAGGCAGGTGTACCCCTCGGCCCGCTCCTCGGCGGTGGACCGGCGGGTCGCGTCGAGCAGCGTCTCCCGCGCCACCGGCCACGGCAGCCGGGCGGTCACCGCGAGCCGGGTGCCGGCGTCGTCGGCGACCCGGCGCAGGGTGAGCAGCCGCTCGG
>NZ_JBOHGB010000291.1:0-2436 GCF_050699935.1 Actinophytocola sp. | reverse complement strand
GGCGGCCACACCCTGGCCGGCGGCTACCCCCAGCATCACCGCCCGCCTCCTCGCCCTCGCCGCCGCGATCTGGCACCACCGGCACATCGGAGCACCCACCCAACGCTCCCTCACCGCCCACGACCACGGAAACCAACCGGACTCAGTCATCTAGACCGGCGTGGTGGGGTGGTCCCGGTGAGGGCCACTTCGAATCGGGTTCGGGTCCGCTTCCTGACTTGGGATTTCCCGGTACATTTGGCGTCATGGCAGGGTTTCTCGCCGATGTCACAGTGGTGGTGCACCTCGCATCGCTGCTCTACATCGGACTCGGCGGGTTTCTCGCCTGGCGGTGGCCGAAGACGATCTTCGTACACGTCTTCTTCGCCGCCTGGGGGGTCGCGGTCAACGTGTTCCCCATCGTCTGCCCGCTCACCGCGCTCGAGGACGGTTTCCGCGCACAGCAGGGGCTCAAGCCCCTCCCCGGCGGCTTCAACGAGTACTACATCTACGGCGACATCATCCCCCGCGCCCTGCTGCCCGTCGTCGCGGTCGGGGCGGTCATACTGCTGATCGTGTCCTACGTCGGCGTCTACGTGCGGTGGCGCCAAAGCCGGCCGTCCGTGCCCGCCGCGCGATGACCGGGCCCACCGAGTGGGAGTTCGGCGAGCCGGTCGGCGTCGGGCCCTGGACCGGTGAACCGCCCCACGACGACCGCTACGACCCGGTGCTTCTCGCGGAAGGCGACCGCCGCAACGTCGTCGACGCCTACCGCTACTGGCGCCGCGACGCCGTCGTGGCCGACCTCGACCGGCGGCGGCACGACTTCCACGTCGCCATCGAGAACTTCCAGCACGACCACAACATCGGCACCGTCGTCCGCACCGCCAACGCCTTCGCCGCCAGGGCCGTGCACATCGTCGGCCGCCGCCGCTGGAACCGCCGCGGCGCCATGGTGACCGACCGCTACCAGCACCTCGAGCACCACCCGGACGTCGAGCACCTGCTGAAGTACGCCGCCGGAGCGGACCTCACGATCGTCGCCGTCGACAACCTGCCCGGCGCGCGGCGCGTGGAGACGGCCGAGCTGCCTCGACGAGCACTCCTCCTGTTCGGCCAGGAAGGGCCGGGGCTCACCGCGCAGGCCCGCGACGCCGCCGCCATGACGGTGTCGATCGCGCAGTTCGGTTCCACCCGCTCGGTCAACGCGGGCGTGGCGGCCGGCATCGTCATGCACTCCTGGATCCGCCAGCACGCGGACCTCGACCGCGCCTGGTGACGGCCCCGGCGTCTCAGCCCTGAACCGGCTCGACCTCCACCGGAATGCCGTTCAGCACCGCGGTTCCCGACAGCGCGTCCAGCAGCGTGTCGTCCGCCAGCAGGTTCGTGTTCACGCCCGGGTGCGCACTCGCGACCGTCGCCCGCGTGCCCGCCACGTCGTGCCCCCAGCCGTGCGGGATGCTCACCACGCCCGGCCGGATCGCGTCCGTGACCTCGACCGGGATCTCGACCTTGCCGGCCCGCGAACGCACCACCGCCGGCGCGCCGTCGACCAGCCCGAGTCGCGCCGCGTCGGCCGGGTGCATCTGCGCCGTGCACCGGTTCCGCCCGCGCACCAACGGTTCCAGGTTGTGCATCCACGAGTTGTTCGACCCCAGCTGCCGCCGGCCGATCAGCACCAGGCGATCGTCGACGGCCTCGCCGAGGAACGCCACCAGCCGCGGCACGTCCGCCACGATCTCCGCGGGGGCGAGCTCCACGAGACCGCTCGCCGTGGACAGTACGTCCGGCAGCCGCGGCGCCAGTGGACCGAGGTCCACCCCGTGCGGCGCCGCCTCCAGGTCGGCCAGCGTCAGGTCGTACGGACCACCACGCAGCAGCAGGTCGATGATCCGCTCCGGACCGGTCCGTCCGGCCGCCAGCGACACGTCGACGCCCGCCCGGCGCGCGGCCTCGGCGGCCACGATGCCGTCCAGCGCCGACAGGTCGGCCGACGGGCCCAGGCCCGCCGCGATCCCGGTCAGCCGCAACAACGTCTCCCACTCCTGCGGCACCGGCGCCGCCAGCGCGGCCGGCGTCCAGTTCGCGACGTTGCGCACCGCCAGCTGGTACAGCGCCACGTCGTAGTGCGGCCGCTCCAGCGGGGTCGGCCCGGGCAGGATCACGTCCGCGTGCCGGCTCGTCTCGTTGAGGTAGACGTCCAGCGACACCATGAGGTCCAGGCCCGCCAGCGCCTCGGCGAGCCGCCCGGCGTTCGGCGTCGACAGGCACGGGTTGCCGCACACCGTCACGAGCGCGCGCACCTGGCCGTCGCCGGGCGTCAGGATCTCGTCGGCCAGCGTGGCCACCGGCAGCTCGCCCATCACCTCGGGCAGCCCACGGACCCGGCTGCGCCACCGGCCGACCGTCCACGGCCGCCGCGTGCCGCCGCGCGCGTTCGCCTGCCCGGCCGCGGCC
>NZ_JBOHGB010000290.1:0-2580 GCF_050699935.1 Actinophytocola sp. | reverse complement strand
CGGCGACGCTGCGGCCCCGGGCCGGCGTCCCCCCCGGGCCGGCCCCGCCCGCTGCTAGCGTCCCGCGCCGAACCTCGTGCCGGGAGGCTCAGCGGTGCTGGGCGAGCTCGAAGTCCACTCCCGGAGAGGCCGGCGTCCAGCGCGGCAGCCACCGGTCCACGACCGGCAGCGAGCCCTCCAGCGCCGCCAGCACGTGCCGCTCCGCCAGCGGCAGCACCTCCGCCACCGTGACCTGCCGGCCCAGCTCCAGCGACAGCGACGTCACGCCGGCGTCGTGGATCCCGCACGGGATGATCCGCTCGAACCCGCTCAGGTCGGCGTCGCAGTTGATCTCGAAGCCGTGCATCGTGACGCCCCGCTGCACGCGGATGCCGATGGCGGCGATCTTGCGCTCCGGGCGGTGGTCGGCGGGCAGCCACACGCCGCTGCGGCCCTCGATCCGGCCGGTCGCCAGGCCGAGCTCGTCGCAGACCGCGATCAGGGCCTCCTCGATCCGACGCACGTACTGGACCACGTCGACCGGATCGGCGAGCCGCACGATCGGGTAGCCGACGAGCTGCCCTGGGCCGTGCCAGGTGATCTTGCCGCCGCGGTCCACGTCGATCACCGGCGTGCCGTCGTCGGGCCGCTCGTGCGGTTCGGTGCGCTTGCCCGCCGTGTACACCGACGGGTGCTCCAGCAACAGCAACGTGTCCGGACCGGCCTCGTCCGCCCGCGCGGCGACCAGCGACCGCTGCAGGTCCCATGCCTCGAGGTAGTCGATCGAGCCGAACTCGCGGACGTGCACGGGTGCGCTCGACGCGCGGCAGGAGACATGAGCCACGAAAGCGACCCTACGCCGTCCCGACCCGCCCGGCCTCGATCACCGGTCGAGTGCCGCTTCGAGGGCGTCAGCCAGGACCGGGTAGCGGAACGTGAACCCGTGCGCGGCCAGCACCCCGGGCACGGTCCGCTGGCTGAACAGGATCTCCTCGGCGCCCTCGCCCACGACCACCCTCAGTGCGATCCCCGGCACGAACCACGGGGCCGGCCGGCCCATCGCCCGGCCGAGAGCGCGGGTGAACTCCCGGTTGGTCACCGGGTTGGGAGAGCACGAGTTCACCGCGCCGGAGATCTCGTCGTGCTCGAGCACGAACCGGATCGCGGCCACGTGGTCGGCCACGTGCAGCCACGGCATGTACTGCAGCCCGTCGCCGAGCCGGCCGCCGAGCAGGAGCGTGAACAGCGGCCGCAGCGTCCCCAGCAGCCCGCCGCACCGGGACAGCACGTGCCCGGTCCGCATCCGCACCACCCGGGCACCCGCGTCCGAGGCGCGCTGGGTCGCGGTCTCCCAGTCGCGGCACAGCGCGGCGAGGAAGCCCCGCCCGCTCGGCGTGCTCTCGTCGCTCTCCCGGTCACCGGTGTCGCCGTAGTACCTCACGGCCGACGCGTTGACGAGCACCGGCACGCCCCGCTCGGCGACCGCCGCGGCCAGCACCTCGGTCGGCTCGACGCGGCTGTTGAGCAGCATCTGCTTGCGCGCGTGGCTCCACCGCCGGCTCCCGATGCCCGCCCCGCACAGGTTGACCACCGCGTTCGCGCCGTCCAGCGCACCATCGTCGATCCGGCCGGCCGGCGGGTCCCACGTGCGCTCGTCGACCGCGCGCGGCCGGCACCGCACCAGCCGGACGACATCGTGTCCGGCCCCGCGCAGGTCGCGCACCAGCGCGGTGCCGATCAGCCCGGAGGAACCGGCGACCACGATCCGCATCGGCTAGCGCCTTCCGCCGAGGGTCTGTGCGGTGGGCACTAGAGGCCCAGGTCGCCCTCGAAGTTCCCTTCCCGCAGGCGGTTCTTGATCGTCGTCAGGAACCGGCCCGCGTCCGCGCCGTCGACGAGGCGGTGGTCGTAGGTCAGCGCGAGGTAGGCCATCGAGCGGATGGCGATCGTGTCGTTGCCGTCGGTGTCGGTGACCACCACCGGCCGCTTCACGACCAGGCCGACGCCCAGGATGCCGACCTGCGGCTGCGGGATGATCGGTGTGTCGAACAGCGCGCCCTGGCTGCCCAGGTTCGTCAGCGTGAACGTGGCGCCGAACAGCTCGTCCGGGGTGACCTTGTTGGCCCGGGTGCGCTCCGCCAGGTCGGCGATCTTGTGCGCCAGGCCCGCGACGCTCAGGTCACCGGCGTTGTGGATGGCCGGCGACAGCAGCCCGCGCTCGGTGTCCACCGCGATGCCCAGGTGCTCGGCACCGTGGTAGGTCACCTCCTTGGTCTCGTCGTTGATCGACGCGTTGAGCTTCGGGTGCGCCTTGAGCGCCTCGACCGTGGCCTTCGCGAAGAACGGCAGGAACGTGAGGTTCACGCCCTCGCGCTGCTGGAACGCCGACTTCGCCCGGGACCGCAGCTTCGCGATCCTGGTGACGTCGACCTCGACGACCTGTGTGAGCTGTGCGGAGGTCTGCAGCGACTCGACCATCCGGCGCGACACGGTCTGGCGCAGCCGGCTCATCTTCTCGGTCTTGCCCCGCAGGTCCGCCGCCGGGGCCGGCACGCTCGGGGCCGCGGCGGGTGCGGCCGCCGCCGCGGGAGCCGCCGGAGC
>NZ_JBOHGB010000289.1:0-2589 GCF_050699935.1 Actinophytocola sp. | reverse complement strand
GACCGGGGCCGGTGGCGGATCGCGGTCTTCGACCCGGCCCCCGCCGATCACGGCTACCGCCAGTTCGTCGCGATCTGGGACTACAACGGCAACATCATCCTCGGCGACGACGCCAACAGCGGCGAAGGCTTGGCCCGCCCCTACATCCCGCACACCGTCAGCCGGGGCCGCTCCCAGGACTGGCCCGCCTCCACCGCGACCGACTGGGAACCCCTCGACATCATCCGCCTCCACCGCCAGCACCCACAGCTCTACATCGAATACCGCCACACGTCCGACGAACCGAACACGCGCGGCGAAATCCGTCTCCGCGACACCCAAGCCGGCGTCCTGGCCACAAAGCCGGTCGGTTACGTCACCGTCTGGGAACGAACCCAGATGCCCATGCCCGGCGTCTTCGGCGACATGCGGGAAATCTGGCTCGAAGCCCGCCGCACCACCGGCCCCGGCAACATCCGCGCCACCGTCGTACACGCCTCCGGCATCCAATCCTAACAGGACTGATTAGGCACTGATTAGGCGGAGCCGTTGCGCAGACCGTCGTTCAGACAGTCCGGCGTGTACTCACCTTCCAGGCACGGCATCGCGTCCGGCGCCGTCGTCGGCGCGGTCGTGGTCGTTGTTGTCGTGGCAGGCGGTTCGACCGGCGCCGGTGCCGGCTCTGGTGTGGGCGCTGGTTCGTCGTTGACCGGTTCGGCCCGAGCCGCCGTGTCCACCGCTGGCGCGGGAACCTCGGCGCTCGCCGGGACTGGCCGAGTCGTGGTCTCGCTGGTCGTGCTCGACGCCGATGTTCTGGCGCTGGTGCTGATGGTCGGTGCGCTGGCCGGCTCCTGCCGCTGTTCGGCCGCCGGTGGCTCGGTCGTGGTGAGCGTGACGACCGCTCCGGCCGCGCCGCCGAGCAGCAGCGCGCCGCACGCGATAGCGACGACCAGCGGCCACGCCGCCGTGTTCCCGGCGCGGTCTCGTCCTGGTTCACGGTGCCTCCCTCGTGGTTGTCCACACCCTGTGGATCACTCCTGTGGCCACTATGTCCGGCCACCGCGCGCTACCACTCCCGGCCCACCACTCCATTCCCTGTATCGCCTGTTGAGGAGCCCTTTTCTGATGACCGATTACGGCATCGACGTCAGCCACTGGAACCGTGTCGACGACTGGAAAGCCGTGCGCGGCAACAACATCACCTACGCATCGATCAAGGTCACCGAGTCCACCGGCTTCACCGACCCCGCCGCCACCGGCCACGCCAACGGCGCCCGCGCCGCCGGTATCCGCGCGGGTGGCTACCACTTCGCCCGCGACACCAGCATCAACGCGCAGGTCGATCACTTCGCCGGCCATCTCCGCGCCCGCGGCCTGCTCGCGCCGGGCTCGCTCGCACCCATGATCGACATGGAAGCCGCGGAACTCCGCGACAACGCCAACCCCTTCCTCACCGCGTTCATCCCCCGCCTGCGCCAGGTCACCGGCGTTCGGCGGGTGCTCGTGTACGCCAACCTCGACTGGTGGACCCGCGTCCTCCGGCCGAACGAGTGGGCCGACGCCGACGTCCTGTTGTGGATCGCCCGCTACAACGGCGACCCCGGCAACCCCGGCTGGGCGCACCCCAAGCTGGCGCTGCACCAGCACACCAGCAGCGGCACCGTGCCCGGCATCCCCGGCCACGTCGACCGCAACGCCACCATCGGCACCTACACCCTCGGCCACCTCGTGCTCGACGGCACACCCGCGCCGGGACCAGCACCACAGCCGAAACCGCCGGCGCCAGCTCCTGAGCCAGAGTCCGGCACCTACACCGTCCGCGCGGGCGACACGCTCTCCGGGATCGCCGCCCGGCACGGCACGACCTGGCAGACCCTCGCGCGGCTCAACAACATCCCGAACCCGGACCTGATTCACCCCGGTCAGGTCCTCACCCTCCCCAACGCCGCGAGCGGCGCACCGGCACGGACCTACACCGTCAAACCCGGCGACACCCTCTCCGCGATCGCAACGCGGCACGACACCACCTGGCAACGCCTCGCCCAGCTCAACGGGCTGGCCAACCCCGACCTCATCCACCCCGGACAGGTCCTCCGCCCGCCCTGAATCCCCTCACCCCACCAACAGAGAAGGACACACCGATCCCCATGACCACACCCACCACCCCGAGTCCCGCCAGCACGAGCCGGCCGCGTCCGGTGCGGATCGCCGCGTCGATCGTCGGCGGGCTGACCGCGCTCCTGGCCGGGCTCGTCGGGTCCGGCCTGCTCACCACCGTGCAGGGCGACGCGCTCACCGGCATCATCACCGCCGCCGTCGCCGCGCTCGGCGCGTTCGGCTACGTGATCACCACCGAACGCAAGGTCACCCCGATCACCGACCCCCGCGACCACGCCGGCCGCCCGCTCGTCCCCGCCGATACCCCCGCGACCGGCGAGACTGGCGAACCGCTCGACTTGTAACCCCTCACTGACCAGCCGTTTTCGCTGACCACCCCAGCACGCCCACAGGGGAGGTCAGCGAAACCGGTCCATTCCGGGGCGCGCTGGCCGACCCTGGAGAACACCATCCCGTGCCCCGCGACACCGACGATCCGCGATGGACAGTTGA
>NZ_JBOHGB010000288.1:0-2658 GCF_050699935.1 Actinophytocola sp. | reverse complement strand
GCCCAGCGGTCACCGGCGCCGAAGGTGTCCCGGCGGTTCGCGCGGTTCGCCGAGTTGCCGGTGTGTGGGCCGCGGCGGTCGCGCTGGTCCCGGCGGGCGTCGGTGCGCCGATCGCCGCGGGCGCCGGGACCGCGGTCGTCGACCCAGGAGTCGCGGCGGCTGCCGCGGCCGCGCTCGTCGGTCCAGGAGCCACGCTGGTCATCGCGGTCGCGGCGGTTCGAGTAGGCGCGGTCGTCGGACCGGCCGTGGCTGGCGTTGTTCCGGTTGTTCCTGCTGTTCCGGTCACCGTGCGGCCGACCATCGTCGTTGGCCCAGGAGTCGCGGCGGTTCGGCCGGCCGCGGTCGTTGGTACGGGTGGTGTCGCGGCCCGCGTTGTCGCGGCCGTTCGACCAGCGGCCGTTGGCCCGCTCGCCGGTGCGGCGGTTGGTGTCGCGCTCCTCGGACCAGCCGGTGTGGCGGCCGCGGTCCGGCGACCAGTTGTCGTCGCGGCGGTGGTTCGTGGTGCCGCGGTCGTCATGGCGCGGGTTGAACCGGGGCTCGGTGTTGCGGGAGCGGTGGTCGGTGGTGCGCGCCTGCTTGTGGCGCGGCTTCGTGGCGCGCGCGGTTCGGCGCGCGGTGCTGTTCGGCACGGGATCCTCTCCGATGTGGCACGTCTCGGGAGGCCTCTGCCGGTAGCAGGCGAACATTCTCGCGCGGACGAGCCCGGCGCCTCGGTGGCGCCGTCGTGGTCGTGAGTGCATCGGCGGCCGCCTCGGTAGGCGGGGAGCGGCACGGACCGCTCGCGATGCTTCGGGCAAAGGCTACCTGATCGGTTCACCTCGCCCGGCATCGCGCCACGGTCCGCGCTGTCCTCCTCCGGCCACCGCACTAGTCGCGACCGGCCACGACCAGCAGCTCCTTCGTCAGATCGGCGGGGTCGCCCAGGCTCTCGGGCAGGCCCCGGGCACGGAACCACGCCATGACGTTGGCCACATCTCGCGCCAGGTACTCCGGTCCGCGCGGGTTGGCGACCAGGTCGACGATCTGCGGCAGGTCGATGAGCATCACCTGTCCGTTGTGGACGAGCAGGTTGTAGGCCGACAGGTCGCCGTGGGTCATGCCCTGGCTCGCCAGCAGCTCGAGCGCGGCGACCAGCTGGTGCCACAGCTCCACCAGGTCCTCACCGGACGGGCGCAGCTCGGCCAGCCTCGGTGCGGCCGTGCCGAGGTCGTCGCCCAGAAACTCCATCAGCAGCTCGGTTCCGCTTCGCTGCACCGGATACGGCACCGGCGCCCCGATCGACCACAGCCGCGACAGCGCCACGAACTCGGCCACCGTCCACTGCTCGGCGATCAGGTTGCGGCCGAACGAGGTGCGGTTGGCCATCGCCCGCATCTCGCGGCTGCGGCGCATCCGCCGGCCCTCCAGGTAGCCCGCGTCGCGGTGGAACATCCGGTGCTCGTTGCTCCGGTACCGCTTCGCGGCCAGCAGGCAACCCCGCCCGCTCTCCGGATTCTCCCGGCGGATCAGGTGTACCTCGGCCTCCTTGCCCGTCTTCAGCGTGCCCAGCTCGGTGTCCGCCGCGGCCAGCTCGGTGATGAGCCAGGACGGTCGCGGGTGCGGGCCCTGCTCGCCGTCACCCCAGGTGGACCAGCGGTCCGCACCCGGTGGCGGCTCCGGACCCGCGAGCGCGCTCTCCCGCACGGCGGCAAGGCGGCCGCGCTCGTGCTCGGTCAGCCGGCCCGCACGGGTCGACTCGGGATCGAAGTCGCCCTCGAACGAGCGGGCGAACTGCGACTTCTTCGTTTTGCGTGGACGGACGCGCCGGGTGTCGAACGCGTCCTCGTCGTCTGCGTAGTCATCGATGTCGTGCAGGCGCACGGTGGGTTCTCCTCTGACCATGGATGAGCGCCCCACCGGCGCGTGGTGATGACAGAACGACCAGGCGACCTCAGCGGGGCGGGCGGACGCGGGCGTGCGGCGTCCAGGCGACCTTCGTAGTCACTGTCCACCTCCCTCACGTCCGCCGGCGAACCACCGGCGTGCTGATCCGACGGCAGCAGGCTCTCGTACCCGCTGTCCGGGTGCAACCGAATTAGTGCGCCGTGCCGACGCAGAACTCGTTGCCCTCCGGGTCCTGTAAGACGGTCCAGGTCAGGCCGGGCACCGTGTGGTCCGCGCCGCGGGTGGCGCCGAGCGCGACGAGCCGGTCGATCTCGGCCTCCCGGTCGGCGGTGGAGAAGTCGAGGTGCACGCGGTTCTTGCCCGCCCGCTCCTCCGGCACCTTCTGCAGGCCGAGGTAGGGCTGGGTGGGATCGGCTGGTGCGCGCAGCTGCATGAACCAGCCGTCGGCGTCGAAACCGACCTCGAGGTCGAGTGCCTTGGTCCAGAACTCGGCCAGCGAACGCGGGTCGGCACAGTCGATGGTGACCATGTTGAGCTTCATGCCGGCAGGCTAGGACGAGGCACCGACAAAATGGGAGACATGCGGACCATCGACTGGCAGGACGACCACATCGTCGCGATCGACCAGACCAGGCTGCCCGGCGAGCTGGTCGTCATGCGGCTGCGCTCCGTGCCGGACCTGGTCGACGCCATCAAGCGCCTCGCGATCCGCGGCGCTCCCGCGCTCGGCGCCGCCGGGGCGCTGGGCGTGGCCGTGGCGGTCCGCGCGGACCC
>NZ_JBOHGB010000287.1:0-2750 GCF_050699935.1 Actinophytocola sp. | reverse complement strand
GGCGTGCACGGCGCCGACGACGCCGGCCTCGGGGTCGGCGAGCAGGACCGGGACGCAGTCGGCGCACAGCGCGATGAGGGCGAGCCCCGGCTCGGCGGTGACGAGCGCGTCGGTGGCCTCGACCGCACGGGGCAGCGGACCCTCGACGACCTCGGCGTTGCGGCCGTGCACCTGTTCCATCCAGACCAGGCGGTCGCGCCGCAGGCCGAGCTCGTCGGCCAGCCGGTTCCGGTTGGCGGTCACGGCCGCCGGATCGTCGCCGACGCCGACGCCGAGGTTGAACGACTCGTACGGTGGCTTGGACCGGCCGCCGGCACGGGTCGTCACGACCCGCCTGATGCGCAAGCCCGCCTCCCGGAATTAAAAGGTGTTGGTCGCGTCCCAGCGAATAGTGCGGTTGTTCACGTACCTGTGGCTGGGCGCCGTCACGGTCCCCTGAGGTCCCGTGGGCTACCACCGCAGGTCCGTAGAACTATCGCCGCATGAAGGGGGGGACGTCCACCTCGTCGTCGGGGTCGTCGGTGACCGGCACGGCGCGGCCGGGGAGGCTGCCGCTGCCCGCACTCGGCCGGCGGGCCGAGCCACCCGCCGGCGGCACGCCGCCGCCCATCGGGTTGCCGTACCCGCTCGCGGCCTGGCGTGGCGGCGGCGCGGTCGGCTGCTGGCCGGTGGCCGGTGGCGGGGTCGTCGGCCTGGACGGTTCCGGCGCGGGCGCCCGGCCCTCGGCGGGCGGCATGGCAGGCGTGGTGTCCGGCGCTGGCTCGGTGGCGGGCGGTGCGTCCGGCGCCGGGGTGGCGGGCCGGCTGCCCACCTGACCGGCCTGGCCGGAGGCCATGGAGCCGCGGGAGCCGATCGCGGTCGCGTCGAGCTTCTTGTGTGTGGGCGTGCCTCCGTCGAACCCGGCGGCGATGACGGTCACCCGGACCTCGTCGCCCAGGGAGTCGTCGATGACCGTCCCGAAGATGATGTTGGCCTCCGGGTGCGCGGACTCCTGGACCAGCGACGCGGACTCGTTGATCTCGAACAGGCCGAGGTCCGAGCCGCCTGCGATGGCCAGCAGCACGCCGTGCGCGCCGTCCATGGACGCTTCGAGCAGCGGCGAGTTGATCGCCTTCTGCGCGGCCTGCACGGCTCTGCCCTCACCGCGCGCGGAGCCGATGCCCATCAGCGCGCTCCCCGCACCGGACATCACGCTCTTGACGTCGGCGAAGTCGAGGTTGATCAGGCCCGGCGTGGTGATCAGGTCGGTGATGCCCTGGACACCGGAGAGCAGCACCTCGTCGGCGGAGCGGAACGCGTCCATCAGGCTGACGCCGATGTCGCCGAGCTGCAGCAGCCGGTCGTTGGGGATGACGATCAGCGTGTCGCACTCGTTGCGCAGCTCGGTGATGCCCTCCTCGGCCTGCTTGGCCCTGCGCTTGCCCTCGAAGGCGAACGGCCGGGTGACCACGCCGATGGTCAGCGCGCCGAGCTTGCGGGCGATCGACGCGACGACCGGCGCGCCGCCGGTGCCGGTGCCGCCGCCCTCGCCGGCGGTCACGAAGACCATGTCGGCGCCCTTGATGACCTCCTCGATCTCCTCGCGGTGGTCCTCGGCCGCCCTGTGCCCGACCTCGGGATTGGCGCCTGCGCCCAGCCCGCGGGTGAGCTCCCGGCCGATGTCCAGCTTGACGTCGGCGTCGGACATCAGCAGCGCCTGCGCGTCGGTGTTCACCGCGATGAACTCGACGCCTTTCAGCCCGACCTCGATCATGCGGTTGACGGCGTTGACCCCACCGCCGCCGATGCCGACGACTTTGATCACCGCCAGGTAGTTGTGCGGGGGCGTCATCGGATCCGCCTTCCTGATCAAGCTTGTGGTGCTTACATCTCCCCGATCCGCCGCGAGCCGAAAAACTCTAAACCTCAACCAGAGACTTAGAGTTATGTCAAGCCCGGACGTCGAATACAGGACGGTAGGCATCGTCGGTGCCCGATTCCAGCCGCCACGCCGTGCGGCGACGTTGTTGTACACCCCAATCGCCGAGCGCTACTCCCCCGTCTGGCCCTGACATCAGGAGACCGTCGGGAAGTCCGGCGTCGCGACGTCGTAGGTCCTGCCGGGACGGGTGAGCAGCGGCGCCAGCACGGCCACCTTGCGCTCGTTGTCCTCCGCGTCGCCCCACTTCACGACGCGTCCTTTGGCCAGCTTGAGCCGCACGTCGCCGGGCGTGCGGGCGGAGACCTCCACCACTCGCTTCCGCAGCTGGTCGGGGATCGCGCCGAGCACGGTCACCGCGGCCCGCGTGGCCGGGTCGTCCGGGCCGACCTCGGTGACGGTCAGCACCGGTAGCCCCCTGGGCCGGGTCGGCACCGTGGCGTAGTCCGCGCCGGTGCGGTCCACCAGGTGCACGCCGTCGGCGTCCGGCACGACGGCGACCGGGGTCCGCTCGGTCACGTGGATCTCGACCGTGCTCGGCAGCGACCGCGACACGCTCACCTCGAACACCCGCCGCAGTGTGGCCACGCGCCGGACCACCTCGTCGGTGTCCAGCCGCACCATCGGCGTGCCCAGCTCGACGTCGGCCGCATCGCGCACGGTCCGCGCGCTGATCTCGCGGGTGCCGTGCACCTCGACCGTCCGCACGCCGATCAGCGAGGTGAACATGATCACGTAGGTGAGGCCCAGCACCGCGAGGACGAGCAGCAGGGCGATCCAGCGCCGGGCGAGGTAGCGGCGCCGGCTCGGGCCGGGCCGCGGCGCGTCCCGG
>NZ_JBOHGB010000286.1:0-2769 GCF_050699935.1 Actinophytocola sp. | reverse complement strand
GGACTCGATGCCGCAGTGGACCGCGTGGATCTACGGCCCGATGATCATCGTGGCGATCGCCTTCGTGCTGACCCGGTACGTGTTCCCGGCCGTGATCCGCGGAGACGGCGAACACGGGGCCGCGCCGCCCACCGGGACACGGCTGGCGCCGCCGCCCACGGGGACCGTGCTGGCGTCGGCACGCGGCTGCTCGGGCCGGATCAGCTGGGTTCGGTTCAACCACACGCTCGAGGTGCGGGTCTTCGCCGACCGGTTCGTCCTGCGGCCGACGTTCATGGGTGACCACACGGTCATGGCGAACGAGATCGTGTCGGTCTCGGGCACGCGGACGAAGCTCACCGTCGAGCATGCGGCGAGCGTCGTCCGCTCCCCGGTCATCCTGTGGCTGGGCAGGCGGAACGAGGTGCGCCTGGCGATCGAGGCACTGCCCGTCAACCACCCGCGACCGACGGGATGATCTGAACCTCGGCCGCGCCGCGCAGCGGGGTCGCCGCGCCGCCGAGTCGGCGGCACTCCTCCCCGTCCACGAAGAAGTTCACGTACCGGCGTAACTCCCGGCGCTCGTCACGCAGCCGGCGCTCCAGACCGGGGTACTGCGCGGCCAGCACGTCGAGCAGGTCGGCGAGCGTCGCCGGGTCCGGCACCTGGACGTCCAATGTGGACCGATCGCCGACCCGTGGCCGCAGGACGCTCGGCAGCCGCACGGTGATCTCCACGGCTACACCACGACCGCGCGCACGCACAGCACGTCCGGCAGCCCCTCGACGACCGGCCGCCAGTTCTCGCCCTCGTCGCGGCTCGCGTACACCGTGCCCGAGCGAGTGCCGAAGTACACGCCGGCCGGATGGTCGGTGTCCACGCACATCGCGTCGCGCAGCACACCGCACCAGAAGCCCTCCGGCAGGCCGGACGTCAGCGCGTCCCACGACTTGCCCGCGTCCTCGCTGCGGTAGACCGCGCACCGGCCGCCGGGCGCGAACCGCATCGCGTCCGCGGTGAGCGGGAAGTTGTAGATCACGTCCGGCCGGTGCGGGTGGACCACCATCGGGAAGCCGAAGTCGGCCGGCAGCCCGTCCGCGATGGACTGCCACGTCTGGGCGCCGTCGTCGCTGCGGTACACGCCGTGGTGGTTCTGCGCGAAGAACCGCTCCGGCTGGTCGGGGTGCTGGGCGATCTTGTGCACGCACTGACCGAACTCCGGGTACGGGTCCGGGCTGCGGTAGGCCTGGATGCCCACGTTGCGCGCCCGCCAGGTCCGGCCGCCGTCAGTCGTGGCGTACACGCCGCCCGTGGACATCGCGACCGTCACCCGTGCCTCGTCGGTGGGGTGCGGCACGATCGAGTGCACCGCCTGCCCGCCGAACCCCGGCCCCCACTGCTCCCGGTGCGGGTGGTCCCACAGCCCGCGCACCAGCTCGTAGGTCCCGCCGCCGTCCTCCGACCGGAACACGGCCGACGGCTCGACGCCCGCGTACACGACGTCGGGCGTGCTGACCGGCCCCGGCGCGAACTGCCACACCCGGGCGAGCGCGGCACCGGTGTCCTCGGGGAACGCGATCGGTGCGTGGTCGGGCTCCTGCCAGGTGCCGCCCAGGTCGTCGCTGAACGCCACGCTCGGCCCGTAGTGCTCGCTGGTGATCCCCGCGAGCAGCCGCGGCGCGGCCCTGCGGGTGTCGAACCCGACCGCGTAGACGTCGTTCATCGGGTGGTGCGGGCCGGTGACCTCCCAGCCGGCGCGGCCGTCCGTGCCGGTCGCGAGCCACAGCCCCTTCTTCGTCCCGATCGCCAGTACCACAGTCACGGGTAACCTCCTTCGACCCTCCCGACCCGGTCCGGCCCGGACGCTACTCGCGACCCCCGACAGTCACCAGGACTCGGGCGGCTCCACGAACGCCCGGCCGAGATCGCGCGTGAGGGCGAGCGCGCGGCGTGCCCAGGTGCCACTCGCCCCGGCCAGGCCGCAGGTCGGGGTCGGCACGGCACGCTGCGCCAGCAGCTCGCGCCGGAAGCCCAGGCGGTCGACCAGGTCGAGCGCCGGGCGGGCGAGCCGCTCCAGGGTCGGCGGGTCGTCCGGCTCGCCGACCGGCACGAGGCCGAGGAGCAGCACGCAGCCCTCGTCGAAGGCCGCCCCGAGCTGGTCGGTGAGCACGGCCGGGGTGCCTTCCAGCAGCGTCGCGTCGAGGGCCACGGCGTCCGCGCCGGCCTCGCGCATGAGGGCCACCGGCGGGCGCGGCGCGCAGCAGTGCACGATCACCGGCTGCCCGCTCGCCTCCTTCGCGACGTCGACGAGCGCGGCGAGCGTCTCCCGCGCGTCCGGCTCGGCGACCGCGGGCACCGTGCCCAGCTTGGACGGCGTCGGCAGCGCCCCGGCGAGCACCGCGGGCAGTGCCGGCTCGTCGAGCTGGACAACGACGTCCGCGCCGGTCCGCTTGCGCACCTCCGCGACGTGCCCGCGCAGGCCCTCGCCGAGCGACTCGGTGAACTCGCGCAGCGCGCCCCGGTCGGTCAGCACCCGGTGCCCGCGCGGCAGCTCGACCTCCGAGGTGAGCGTCCACGGGCCGGCGACCTGCACCTTCACCTGTGCCGGGCGGGTGCCGGCGCGTTCGAGTGCCTGTTCGAACGCGTCGAGGTCGCCGCGCAGCCGGTCGGCCGCGCGGCGGTGGTCGGCGCCCGGGCGGGCGGTGACCCGGTAGGCCGACGGCACGACCTCGACGGCGAGGTCGACGAGGAGGCCGGCGGCGCGGCCGATGATGTCGGCGCCGAGCCCGC
>NZ_JBOHGB010000285.1:0-3002 GCF_050699935.1 Actinophytocola sp. | reverse complement strand
GCTCGGCCCGGTGATGGACGCCGAGGTCACCCGTGTCGAGGTCTACCGCGCGCTGACCACCGCGATCGTGGCCGGCGACGCCCCCGAGGCCCGCCGCCTCGCCGAGGACCTGCTCGGCGCCGGCACCCAGGGCCTGCTGTCGGTGATCCGGAAGCTGGAGGAACACACGTGACTGACGACGTCGACGCCCGCGCACGGGCACGGGTCCGCGCGGACGAGGCCGCCATCACCGGCTCTCGCCGCCGCTCCGCCAGCCTGCGCAACGCGGCCCGGAGGTTCTGGCGACACCCGTCACCCTGGATACTCGCCACCGTGCTGGCCGGCGCGGTCACGGCCCGGCTGATCGCCGGCGACTGGCGCGCGAGCGACGCGCTCACACCGGTGATCATGGTGGCGGCGTTCCCGTTCTTCGAGTGGGCCGTGCACGTGTGCGTGCTGCACTGGCGGCCGCGCCGGGTCGGCCGGGTCATGATCGACCCGCTGCTGTCCCGCAAGCACCGCGCGCACCACGCCGACCCGCGGAACGTGCCCCTCGTGTTCATCCCGTGGCGGGTGCAGGTGTGGCTGCTGCCCTCGACGACCGCGATCGCCTTGCTGGCGTTCCCCAGGCTCGGCCTCGGGCTGACCTTCCTGGTGACCGCGGCCGCGCTGGGCCTGGGCTACGAGTGGATGCACTACCTGATCCACAGCGACTACCGGCCGCGCACCCGGCTGTACCGGGCGATCTGGCGCAACCACCGGCTGCACCACTACAAGAACGAGCACTACTGGTTCACCGTGACCACGTCCGGCACCGCGGACCGGGTCCTGCGCACCCACCCCGACCCGGAGGCGGTCCGCACCTCGAAGACGGTCCGTGACCTGCACGCCCGGGAGGCTGTCGCGCGCTAGATGACCGCGGCGCGCTAGACCGCGGCGCGCATCTCGTCGGCCAACAGGGCCTCCTGCTCCGGCGTGAGGCCGTTGCCGGCCAGGCCGTTGGCGAGGATCAGCATCGCCTTGACGATCGCCTCCTCGCGCAGCTCCGCCGGCATGTCCCGCAGCGGGCCGTCCAGCAGCGTGGACAGGCCGTGCACCATCGACCAGGCCGCCACCTCGGCGAGCGGCCGCCGCTCGACGCTGAGGTAGCCGACCGCGACGAGCTCGTCGAGCGACTCCAGCAGCAGCCCGAACGGGTCGCTCGGGGTCGCCTTGTCCGGGTCGCGCGGCGGGCCCTCCCACGAGAACACCGTGCGGAACAGGCCCGGCTGCGCCCTCGCGAACGCGATGTACCCGCGACCCAGCGCGGCGAGGCTACCCAGCGCGAAGCGCACCGGGTCGTCGGGCCGCGGGCGCGCGGACAGCTCCTTGTTCATGGCCGCCGACAGCTCCTCCAGCGCGGCCTCCTTCGCCGCCCCCAGCAACTCCTCCTTGCCCGCGAAGTGCCGGTACGCGGCGGTCGGCGTGACCCCGACCTGCCGGGCCGCCGCGCGGATGCTCACTTCACCCGGCCCGCCCTGCGCGGCGAGCTCCGCCGCGGCCTCGATCAGCGCGTTGCGGAGATCGCCGTGGTGGTAGCCGCGCTTCGGCGAACCTGAGATTTCCATGAGACCGATGTTGACACCAGCAAACATCGATGGCAAGTTAACGGCTGCCAAGTTTATGCATGTTCACATTAGCCAGGGAGCACGCCATGTTCGGTCGCATCGGCCGGTTCGCCGCCACCCACGCCCGCGCGGTTCTCGTGGTCACGGTCCTGGTCATGATCGGGGCCGGCGCACTCGGGTTCACCGCCTTCGGCAAGCTGCGGACCGACGGCGGCTTCGAGGACCCGGCCGCCGAGTCCAGCCAGGCTCAAGCACTGCTCGACTCCGCGTTCGGCGGTGAGAACGACGTGGTCTTCCTGCTGACCGCGGCCGCCGGCACCGTGGACGACACGGCCGTCCGCGCCGCGGGCACCGAGCTCACCGACCGGCTGTCCGCCGACGCCGCGCTGGTCGACCTCGCCTCCTACTTCACGACCGACGCCCCGCCGATGCGGTCGGCGGACGGCCGGCACGCCATCGCGGTCGCCAAGCTCGCCGAGGACGGCGACGTGACCGAGCTGCGCGACGCCTACGGCACGACCACCGGACCGGTCCAGGTGCGCGTCGGCGGGCCGGAGGCGGTCGGCGTGGACATCGGCGACCAGGTCGGCAGCGACCTGGCCCTCGCCGAGTCGATCGCGGTGCCGATCATCCTGGTACTGCTCGTGGTCGTGTTCGGCAGCGTCGTCGCCGCCCTGCTGCCGCTCGCGATCGGCGCGATCGCGGTGCTCGGCACGTTCGCGGTGCTGTCCGTACTCGGCTCGCTGACCGACGTGTCGGTGTTCGCGATCAACCTGACCACGGCGCTCGGCCTCGGCCTGGCTATCGACTACGCGCTGCTGATGGTCAACCGGTTCCGCGAGGAGCTCGCCGGCGGCCGCGACACCCGGGACGCGGTGGTCCGCACGGTCGAGACGGCCGGCCGGACGATCATGTTCAGCGCGCTGACCGTCGCGGTGGCGCTCGCCGCGCTGCTGGTGTTCCCGCTGTACTTCCTGCGGTCGTTCGCCTACGCCGGCGTCGGCGTGGTGATCGTGGCGATGGTCGGCGCGATCGTCGTGCTGCCGGCACTGCTCGCCGTCCTCGGGCCGAAGGTCAACTCGCTGCGGCTGCCCTGGGTGCGCAAGACGCCCAGCTCGGTGTCCGCGGTCTGGGCGCGGATCGCCGGGGTCGCCATGCGCCGGCCGGTGCTCGCCGGCGCGCCGGTGGTGATCCTGCTCGTGATCGCCGCGATTCCCCTGCTGCGCGTGGAGTTCGGCACGCCGGACGACCGGGTGCTGACCACCGCGTCGGAGACCAGGCAGGTCGGCGACGTGCTGCGGGCCGGCTTCCCGGGCGACGACGGCAAGGCCATGCAGCTGGTCACCCGCGAGCCGGCGGACGTCACCGGCTACGCCGCGCGCCTGTCGTCGCGGCCGGGGGTCGAGTCGGTCGCGA
>NZ_JBOHGB010000284.1:0-3004 GCF_050699935.1 Actinophytocola sp. | reverse complement strand
CGCTTGCCCAGCAGCGCGCCCGCGGCCCGCAGCGCGCGCAGCGCCGCCACACCGGCGACGGGAAGGGCCGCGGCCTGCGCGAGGTCGACCATGGCCGGCACCTCGGCCAGCGAGTCGGCGGGGATCACCACCCGCTCGGCGAACGCGCCCCGCGCGAGCCCCACCACGCGGGTGCCCGGGGCGAGGGAGCCGCCCCAGAGCACGACGCCGGCCACGTCGGAGCCGAGTACCTCGCCCGGCGGCACCCGGCCGGAACGGGCGTCGTTGAGGTCGCCGTGGTTCAGCGACGCGTGACGGACCTCCACCAGCACGCCGTCGCTGGCGACCGGGTACGCGACATCGGTCAGCCGCACCGAATCCGGCGCGGTCGGATCCACCACGAGCGCTCGCATCGTCGACCCCCAAGTAACGACTGGCCTCGACGATAGCGGGGAACGCCTACCCGGGTTGGCAGTTCGGGCACCAGACCGTGCCGCGTCCGCCGACCCGCCCGCGGTGCAGCGTCGTGACGCAGCGCGGGCAGGACCCCGACGGCTCGTCGCGGCGGCCGGTCAGCCACGACGTGCGTGGCGGCACCCGGCCGGCCGCGACCGCCTGGCGCAGCACCGACCGCAGACGCGTGTGCAGCGTCGTGACGTCCTTGGCGGACAACCGGTTTCCCGGACGGCGCGGGTTGATCCGGGCCCGCCACAGGATCTCGTCGGCGAGCAGGTTGCCGATGCCGCCCAGCACCGCCTGGTCGGTGAGCGTCGGCTTCACCTGCCGCCGCCGGTCGAGCAGCTCGCGGAGCTCGTCGCGGCCGACGTCCGTCGCGTCCGGGCCGACCTCGGCGAGGATCCGCTCGACGGCGGCGTCGTCGTCCGCGAGCCGGATCCCCTGCAGCTTGCGCATGTCGCGGTAGCGCAGCTCCCCGCCGTCGAGCACGAAGGCGACCCGGTCGTGCGGGTGGCGCTCGCCGTCCCGGGTCCACCGCAGGTCGCCGGTCATGCCGAAATGCACCAGCACCGCCCCACCGCCGCGCAGCGGGCCGACGAGCCACTTGCCGTGCCGGCGCGGCGCCGCGAAGCTCTTGCCGCGCAACCGTTCGCCGAACCCGCGCGCGCCAACTCCGCGCAGCATCTGGGCATCCAGCACGTCGACCCGCCGGATCCGCGCGCCGGTGTGCGCCGCGAGCACGCGGCGAAAGCCCTCCACGTCGGGAAGTTCCGGCATACCGGGCGGGTAGCCGGTGCCACGCGGGCCAAACGTCTCACGCGGGGTAGGTGGCCACCTCGGTCGCCTTCACGGTCGCCCACAACGGTGTGCCCGGCCGCAGCTCCAGCTCCGCCACGACGACCGGCGTGATGTCCGCCAGCACCGGCGGCGTGCCGTCCAGACGTACCCGCACGGTGTGCGCGTGCTGCTCCAGGTCGGCGACCGTGACCGGCCAGCTGTTGCGCGGGCTGCCCGACGGCTCGCGCGGGTGCAGGCTCACCGCGCTCGGCGGGAACGCCACGTGCACCGGCCCGGACACCGGCGACGCGACGGTGAACGAACCACCCGAACCGAGCGACACCGTGGTCCCCGACGCCGTACCGCGGTACAGGTTCAGCCCGACGAGGTGGGCGACGTAGTCGGTGCGGGGCCGGCGGGCCACCTCGGCCGGCGGGCCCTCCTGGACGACCCGCCCACCCTCGACGATGACGATCCGGTCCGCCAGCACCATCGCGTCGAGCGGGTCGTGGGTGACGAGCAGCGTGTGGCCGGCGTACTCGTCGAGGTGGCGGCCGAGCTCCGAGCGGATGTGCAGCCGGCTGCTCGCGTCCAGCGCCGCGAGCGGCTCGTCCAGCAGGAGCACCGCGGGCTCGGTCGCCAGCGCCCTGGCCAGCGCGACCCGCTGCGCCTGTCCGCCGGACAGCGACCTCGGCCGGCTGCCCGCACTGGACGCGAGGCCGACCTTCGCCAGCCACTCCCCCGCGCGGGCTCGGGCGGCCGCGCGCGCCGTGCCCCGCGCGCGCAGTCCGAACGCGACGTTCTCGAGCGCGGTCAGATGCCCGAACAGCAGGTAGTCCTGGAACACTACGCCGGCGCCCCGTTCCTCGGCCGGCACGAACACCCTCGGCGGCTCGTCCCACACCACGTCGTCGAGCCGGACGAGTCCGCTCGTGACCGGAAGCAGCCCGGCCAGCGCCCGCAGCGCGGTCGTCTTCCCGGCGCCGTTCGGGCCGAGCAGCGCGACAACCTCGCCGGCCTCGATCGCCAGCGAGACGTCGAGCCGGAACCCGGCGGCGCGGATGACCTGCAGGTCGGCGCGTAGCGTCACGGCTGCGCCGCCTCCCCGGAATTCTCCCGCGTGGTCACGTTGGGACATGACGTTCCCGTTGACCACGTACTTGTGGCCGGTTTGCGTCCCGTTCCCCTTAGGTTCGGTCGAGGAGCACGCGGCTCATTCATGACGCTCCGCTGATCCAGCGGTCGCGCAGGCTCACCAGCACGACGATCGACACGACCAGCAGCACGACGCTGAGCACGATCGCGGCCCCGGGATCGGTCTCCAGCGCGAGGTAGACGGCGAGTGGCATGGTCGTCGTGCGACCGGGAAAGTTGCCCGCGAACGTGATGGTGGCGCCGAACTCGCCGAGCGCACGGGCCCAGCACAGCACGGTGCCGGCCACCACGCCCGGCGCGATCGAGGGCAGCGTCACCCGCCGGAAGGTCAGCCAGCGCGAGGCGCCGAGCGTCGCCGCGGCCTCCTCGTAGCGCGGGTCCGCGGCCCGCAGCGCCCCCTCGACGGCGATCACCAGGAACGGCATGGCCACGAACGCCTCCGCCACGACCACACCGGCCGTCGTGAACGGCAGCGAGACGCCGAACCACTCGTGCAGGTACTGGCCGACGAGCCCGCGCCGGCCGAGCACGAGCAGCAGCGCCACGCCGCCGACCACGGGCGGCAGCACGAGCGGGACGGTGACGAGCGCGCGCAGCACGCCGCGGCCGGGCAGGTCACCGCGTGCCAGTAGCCACG
>NZ_JBOHGB010000283.1:0-3033 GCF_050699935.1 Actinophytocola sp. | reverse complement strand
CGCCGGCACCGCCTTCACCACGGCCGATGCCGCGGTGGCGTCGGCCCGTGCCCGGGCGGCGAGGGCGGCCAGCGGGTCCGGCGGCGGTGGTGGTTCCGGCCCGGTACAGGAGACCGCGGCCGCGAGGGGTAACAGCAGCGCGCCGGACCGGAGCACGTCTCGGCGCTCAAGCCTCTGCCCGAAGTTCATCACGGGCCGTCATACTGCCAGGCGAGCGCGCCACCCGGTCGGACGCACCGTGCCTGCTCGGGGCCAACTCGCCAGCCGTGACGAGATACGCTTGGCAACCACGGTCGGTGAGTGCAATCGAGACGAACATCGCGACGCGCACCGAGACAGGTTTCGAGGCAGGTTTTCGAGCAGGGAGTGGCTACGTGCCAGGTCAGCGACATCGCACCAACGGCGCCGGCGAGACGCTGGAGCCGGTCGTCGCCGACGCTGTCGCGCGCGCCGGCTTCGACCTCGAGCTGCTTCACGTCCAGCAGGCCGGCCGGCGCCAGCTGGTCAAGGTCGTGGTCGATCGGGAGGACGACGGCGCGGACGGTGGCATCGGCCTGGACCAGGTCGCCGAGGTCAGCCGTGCCGTGTCCGCCGCGCTCGACGCGCTGGAGGACAGCCGTACCGCCGGTAGCGTGCTCCGCGGCTCCTACACCCTCGAGGTCACCAGCCCCGGAGTGGACCGGCCGCTCACCAAGCCGCGGCACTGGCGCCGCGCCCGCCTGCGCAAGGTCGCGGTGAGGCAGGGGGAAGACAGCTACACGGCGCGCGTGGGCGACGCCGACGACCACGGCGTCCGGCTGCTGGTCGGCAAGAACGTCAGACATGTGAAGTACCAGGACATCGAGCACGCCGTCATCGAGGTCGAGTTCCGCGAGCCGCCGGCCGCCGAGGTTGCCATGCTGGAGCAAGAGGAGGGGTCGAGGTGAATGTCGACATCGCGGCGCTGCGCGCCATCGAGCGGGACAAGGACATCCCCTTCGACACGGTGATCGAGGCGATCGAGACCGCGCTGCTCACCGCGTACAAGCACACCGAGGGGCACCAGTCCCACGCCAAGATCGACATCGACCGGCGCACCGGGATCGTCCGGGTGATCGCCTTCGAGATCGGTCCGGACGGCGAGCCGATGCAGGAGTGGGACGACACGCCGGAGGGCTTTGGCCGGATCGCGGCCACCACGGCGCGCCAGGTCATCCTGCAGCGCCTGCGGGACGCGGAGAACGAGAAGACGTTCGGCGAGTTCTCCGCCAAGGAGGGCGAGATCGTCGCGGGCGTCGTGCAGCGCGACGCGCGCGCCAACTCCCGCGGCATGGTCGTGGTCCAGGTCGGCGACACCGAGGGCGTGCTGCCCGCGGTCGAGCAGGTGCCCGGCGAGCGCTACGAGCACGGCATCCGGATCAAGTGCTACGTCCTCGGCGTCAGCCGGGGAACACGGGGTCCGCAGATCACGTTGTCCCGTACGCACCCGAACCTGGTGCGGCGGCTGTTCGCGCTCGAGGTGCCGGAGATCGCCGACGGCACCGTGGAGATCCCCGCGGTCGCCCGCGAGGCGGGACACCGGTCCAAGATCGCGGTCCGGTCGACCGTCGCGGGGGTCAACGCCAAGGGCGCGTGCATCGGCCCGATGGGCGCGCGGGTGCGCAACGTGATGAGCGAGCTGCTCGGCGAGAAGATCGACATCATCGACTACTCGGACGACCCGGCCACGTTCGTGGGCAACGCGCTGTCGCCCGCGAAGGTCGTCTCGGTCCGGGTGGTCGACGAGCGGGCGAAGACCGCTCGAGTCGTGGTGCCGGACTTCCAGCTGTCGCTGGCGATCGGCAAGGAGGGTCAGAACGCCCGGCTGGCAGCCAGGTTGACCGGTTGGCGCATCGACATCCGCAGTGACGCCGCGGCCGCGACACCGCAGGATGGCGTCGCGGCAGGCGGCGCGCCGAGTGTCACACCGACATCGGGTTCGGCCGAGTAAGGCCGACGGGATAGACTCATCAGTGGTTCAACGTTCTGGACCGGCGTCCGCGCGTTCCCGGGGCACAAGCCCGATACGTACGTGTGTCGGTTGCCGGGTCAGAGCGGAGGCCGGTGAGTTGCTCCGGGTCGTGTTCGTGGATGGGGAGCTGGCTCTCGATCTGCGGCGGCGAGCCGCCGGTCGGGGGGCTTGGCTTCATCCCGATCCGAGGTGCCTGGACATCGCCGAGCGACGGCGTGCGTTCGCGAGAGCGCTGCGTGTGCCGGGCCCGCTCGACGTCGGCGCGCTCCGGAGCCATCTGGAGCAGCTGGTTCACCGTGTTGCCGGACCGGGATCTTCCCGGGCCGGGTTGGACGAACGAAAGCAGGTCGACCCGTCATGAGTCAGCCGTGAAGCTGAAGCCATGAACGCCAGACGATAGGACGAGGTCGAGCGGGACCATGCCGCCGGCCTCACTCGGATGAGGAGAGCAGTGGCAGGCAAGGCCCGAGTGCACGAGCTCGCTAAAGAGCTCGGCGTAACCAGCAAGGACGTACTCGCCAAGTTGAAGGACCTGGGCGAGTTCGTGAAGTCCGCGTCCTCCACGGTGGAAGCCCCGGTGGCCCGCCGGTTGCGAGACGCCTACCCCAAGACGGACGGTGCCGCGAAGGGTGGCACCAAGGGCGGTGCCGCGCGCCCGAAGCCGGCCGCGCGTCCGCAGGCCGAGGCGGCCGAACCGGTTGCTGCGCAGGCCAGCCCGAAGCAGGCTGCCAAGCCCGCCGCGGCCCCGGCCCCGGCCCAACCGAGCGCGGCGGCGCCGGCGCTGGTGGAGAAGCCGGCCGCGGCCAAGGCGGAGCCGGAGGCGGCACCCCCGCCGGCCGCCGCGAAGTCGGCGCCCGCGCAGCAGCAGCAACAGCAGTCCCAGGGCGGTGGCCAGGCGGGCGGCCAGGTCGTGCCGCCGCGTCCGCAGTCGCCCAAGCCCGGTCCGCGCGCGCCGCGGGTCGGCAACAACCCGTTCGGTGTCGGCGCCGGCGCTCCGTCGCCGCGGCCGGCCGGCCCGCGGCCCGGGAGCGCCCCGGGCGGCG
>NZ_JBOHGB010000282.1:0-3281 GCF_050699935.1 Actinophytocola sp. | reverse complement strand
GCGTCCGGAAGGCGTCCTTCCTGGCCGGTTCTCGTTCAACCAGGCCACCGCGAAGTACTGGCCGCTGCCGGACGTCGTCGAGGGGTGCGCGGCGGCCGGGGTGCGCGCGATCGGGCTGTGGCGCGAGCCGGTCGCGGAGTACGGGCTGTCGCGGTCCGCCGCGCTGGTGCGTGACGCGGGGTTGACCGTGAGCAGCCTGTGCCGCGGCGGCTTCTTCGGCGCGGACGACTGGCGCGACGACAACAAGCGGGCGATCGACGAGGCGGCTGCGCTCGGCGCGCCGGTCCTGGTGCTGGTGTGCGGCGGGTTGTCCGGACGGCCGCTCGACGAGGCCCGCGGCCGGGTCGCGGCGGGGATCGAGGCGATGGTGCCGTACGCGTTGGATGCCGGGGTACGGCTGGCGATCGAGCCGATGCACCCGATGTTCGCGGCCGACCGCAGCGTGGTGGCGACCCTCGGCGGCGCGCTGGCGCTGGCCTCGCCGCTTCCGCCGGCGGCGGTGGGGATCGCGCTGGACACCTACCACGTGTGGTGGGACGAGCGGGTGTATCCGCTGATCGCGGCGGCCGGCGAGCGGATCGCGTGTTTCCAGCTGGCCGACTGGGTTCTGCCGCTGCCGGCCGACGTGCTGCTCGGTCGCGGGCTGCCCGGGACCGGGTACGTGGAGTTCGGCCCGTTCCTGCGTGCGATGGACGCGGCGGGCTACACCGGCCCGATCGAGGTGGAGGTGTTCAACGCCGAGCTGTGGGCCCGGCCGGGCGAGGCGATTCTGCGCGAGACGGTCGCGGCGTACCGGACGGTCATGGAATCCTGAGAATTCCAGAATTTCCAGAATGCCACGCGCATTGTGGACCTGGCTCTTCATCGATCAATAGTGTGCCCTGGTGAGTGATCCCAACCAGCTGCCCCGCGAGTTCCGTCCGGTGCCCGGCGGTTTCGGCCGAAGGATGAAACCGTTCCTCCTCTCCCTGGTGCTCTTCTTCCTCATCATGCTTTTCCTCGGCTCGGCGCTCTTCGGCGGCGAGGCGGCCGGGGGCGTCCTGGTCGCGGTCGTGACGAGCGGCGTGCTGGTGGGCATCCAGTACTCGAAGTACCTCCGGATGCAGGACGGCACGGTCCTGCGGTTCTCCGAGCACGGCGTCGAGCTGACCGACATGCGGGGCTGGCGGGTGTCGCTGGGCTGGCGGGACATCACCCACGTCGGGCCCGTGGTGACCCAGATGGCGAACCCTAAGCCGGTCGGTCCCGACGCCGTGAAGGTCTCGATTGGCCCGATGCGATCGCTCGGCATATCCGGTTGGGGCGAGCGGGTGATCCCGCCCAGCACGCCGCGCTGGCAGCGGGAGCAACTGGCCGCCCAGCCCCACAACCCGACCGACGGCCGGCCGATGGTGGCGATCCCGCTCGGCGGGAGCGACCCGAACTGGACCAACGGCGCGATGGGCCAGTGGGTGCGCAGGTACCGCCCGGACCTCTTGGGCTAGCCGCCGTCCAGGTACTTCGCCAGCGCCGCGTGCGCGTCGTCCACCCGCTCCGGGAAGCGGTGCGCCATCAACTGGTACCAGGCCACCCCGAACACCTCGCGCAGCTCGCGGCAGACCGCCAGGGCGTCGGGGTCGGCGTGCCCGTCGACCGCGCGCACCCACGCCGGCCCGCTCCACGTCGACATGCACGCGTAGTCCCACGCGACCGGCCCGTGCCAGGCGTCCTCGAAGTCGTTCCACCGCACGCCGGCCGGGGTGACCAACACGTTCCCCGGGTGGGCGTCGCCGTGGACGACCTGTGCGGGCAGGGCCGACATCCGCTCGCCCAGCCGTTCGCCCTCCGCCCGCATCAGCCGTAGCACGCCGGGGTCGACCAGCCGGTCCCGCTCGAGGATCGCCAGCAACCTGCTCAGGTCTCCGCGCGGCCCGTCGGCGCCGAGGCGGCCCGGGAACTCCCGCATGGCGGCGTGCAGCTCGCCGAGCGAGGCGACCAGGCCGGCCGGGTCCGGGGTCCGCGCGGGGTCATGTTTCTCGTAGTGCCACAGCGCGACGGTGATGCCGTCCACGTCGTACGGCCCGGCCGGCGGGTCGGTGGCCGGACGGGTCACCGGCAGACCCCGGGAGAGCAGGAACGAGGCGAGTTCGATGTCGCCGGTCAGCCACCGGTCCACACCCGGCCGCAGTTCGGCGGTCAGCGTGGCGACCCGGGCCACGAACGGCGACGGGTACAGGTGGACCAGCACGTTGCTGCCGTCCTTGAGCACCCGCGGCTCGGTCAGCGTCAGGCCGAGGTCGGCGGTGATCCGTGTGGCGGCTGCCACAGCGGCCTCGCGGCTGATCGACATGGCCCGATCGTCCCAGGCCGGAGGTGCCGGCCCAGCCGTTCCGGCCGACACTGCGAGGGCTACCATCGGCTCGAATCACGGTTGGGCGTGGTTGCAAGACACGCAGGAGGCATGGAGTGACTGCAGTAGCCCCGAAGCCGGTCGCCACGCGACCGTATCCGGCGCGGCCGACGGTCAAGGGCGGGTACCTGCTGCAGTGGTTCCGGGAGACCGACCCGAAGAAGATCGGTGTGTTCTACGTCGTCACGGCGTTCGCCTTCTTCATGATCGGTGGCGCGATGGCCATGCTCATCCGCTCCGAGCTGGCCTTCCCCGGGCAGCAGTTCCTGTCCCAGGAGCAGTACAACCAGCTGTTCACCATGCACGGCACGATCATGCTGCTGTTGTACGCGACCCCGATCCTGTTCGGTTTCGCCAACCTGGTGCTGCCGATCCAGATCGGCGCCCCGGACGTGGCCTTCCCACGACTGAATGCCTTCAGTTACTGGCTGTTCCTGTTCGGTGGCCTCATCGTGATGGCCGGCTTCCTGACCCCGGGTGGCGCCGCCGACTTCGGCTGGTTCGCCTACACCCCGCTGTCGGACAAGATCCACTCGCCGGGCGTCGGCGGTGACCTGTGGATCGTCGGGCTGATCATGGCCGGTCTCGGCACCATCCTCGGCGCGGTGAACATGCTCACCACCGTGGTCTGCCTGCGCGCGCCCGGCATGACGATGTTCCGGATGCCGATCTTCACCTGGAACATCCTGATCACGTCGATCCTCGTGCTGATCGCCTTCCCGATCCTCACCGCGGCGCTGTTCGGTCTGCTGGCCGACCGCCAGATCGGCGCGCACGTCTTCGACCCGGCCAACGGCGGCGTGATCCTCTGGCAGCACCTGTTCTGGTTCTTCGGCCATCCCGAGGTCTACATCGTCGCGCTGCCGTTCTTCGGCATCGTGTCCGAGATCTT
>NZ_JBOHGB010000281.1:0-3334 GCF_050699935.1 Actinophytocola sp. | reverse complement strand
GACTACATGCAGCCCAACCGGTACGTCACGCTCAACTCGCTGCCGGTCACCCCGACCGGCAAGCTCGACCGGTCCGCGCTGCCGGAGCCGGTGTGGGGCCGGCACAAGACGACGACCGTCGCACCCCACACCGACGTCGAGCGGCGGATCGCGGCGATCTGGCGGGAGGTGCTCGGCATCCCGCCGGACGCCACGCTCGGCGTGCACGACGACTTCTTCCTCCTCGGCGGCCACTCGCTGACCGCGACCCAGCTGCTCGCACGCATCCGGAGCACGCTGTCCGCACAGGTGCCGCTCGCCACCCTGATCAAGGCGCCGACGATCGCCGGGCTGGCCGAGGCGATCCGCCCGCCGGCGGGCGGATCGCACACCGCGGCGATCCGCGACGCCGCTCAGCGGTAGCCGGTCGCGTCCGCGGGCTTGCCCTGGCTCTCCACCTCGGTGAGGTAGCGCCAGGCGTCCGGGCGGCTGCCGTCGGCGTCGTCGAAGTCGTAGACCTTCGCCAGCTGGCCGGACGAGAGCGACTGGCCGTTCCAGCGCGCCGCCTCCGGGTCCGCGGCCAGCGCGGCCGCGGCCCGGCCCACGAACACCGGGGACTCGGAGATCACGAAGTGCGGCTGGTGCGACGTGGCGTCGCGCCAGTTGTCCTCCGTGACGCCGAACGCGTCCAGCATCGCCTCCGAGCGCAGCCAGCCCGGCGTGAGCGCGACCGCCGTGCAGCCGTACTCGCGCAGCTCCTCGGACTGCGCCAGCGCGAGCCGCTGCACGGACGTCTTCACCAGGTCGTAGAACAGGCCGGCGTCCTTGCGGTAGTTCGCGTTGTACTCGGCGGTCCCGTCGGTCATCTCGATCACCAGGCCACCCGGGCGGCGGATCAGCAGCGGCAGCGCGAAGTGGCTGGTGATCGCGTGCGTCTCGACGCCCAGCCGGAGCATCCGTAAGCCGCCGTCGAGGGAGTGCTCCCACAGCTTCTTGCCGAACGTCAGGTAGACGTCGCCACCCCAGATGTCGTTGACCAGCACGTCCAGCCGGCCGCGCTCGGTGTCGATCCGCTCGACCAGCGCGCGCACGGCGTCCGGCTCGAGGTGGTCGACGCGGACCGCGACACCCGTGCCGCCCGCGGCGCCCACCAGCTCGGCGGTCTCCTCGATCGTCTCCGGGCGGTTCACCTCCGAGCGCTGCTCGCGCGTGGTCCGCCCGGTCACGTACACCGTCATGCCCAACCGGCCCAGCTCGACCGCGATCGCCCGGCCGGCCGCCCGCGTTCCTCCGGCGACGAGCGCCACCTTGTCTGTGCTCATGCACTCGACCTCTGACATTTCTACGGCTCGGCCTCCACCAGCCGCTTGAGCGCGTCGAGCTGGCCGCCGTCGGCGCGGCGGATCGCGGCCCGCAGCGCCGGGGCGACCAGCCGCCAGAGCGCGGCGGTGGTGACGTCGGCGACGAGGGTCGCGCGGGTCGTGCCGCCGGCCGGCTCCAGGGAGTAGACGTAGTCGGCCCGCACGCCGCCTCGCACGGACGTGAGCGTGACCGACTCGCCGGGCCGCACCGCGGTGATCTCGCTGGTGCGCTCCCGCTTGCGCGCGAGGTACCGCAGCGTCGTGTCGTCGACGTCGGTCACCTCGTCCACGCCGGGCATCCAGTCGGGCACACGGCGCCAGTCGGTCAGCACCCGCCAGACGGTCTCCGGCGGGCGGTCGATGACCTGCGTGGCGACGAAGGCTCTGCTCATGCCGCGAACCCTGCGCCGGCCCGGGACGGGTGTCTTGGACGGATTTCACATCGGATTTCACATGGGCACGAAGCCCGGCTCGACCTCGTCCGGGCGGTAGCGGCGCTGCGCGGCCTGGTACTGCGAGGGCGTGACGCCGGTGTGCCGCTTGAAGTCGCGGATGAGGTGGGCCTGGTCGAACCAGCCGAGCGAGCCGGCCAGCTCGGTCCACGCGATCCGGCCGTAGACGTCGATGTGCTCCAGCAGGCGGCGCACGCGCAGGATCCGGGCGAGCGTGCGCGGGCCGAGGCCGACGACGCGGGCGAACTCGCGGTCGAGGTGGCCGTGGGTCACGCCGAGCGCGGCGGCCAGCTCAGCGATGTTGCGCGCGGGCTCGGCCTCGAGCGCGGCGACGGCCCGCGCGCAGCGGTCGACGCCCTTCGTGTCGGCGCCCCGCAGCGTGGCCTGGAGCGTGGCCTCGACGTGCCGGAGCATCTCCTCGGGCGTCCCGGTCAGCTCGGCGCGGAGCCGGTCCGCGGGCGGCCAGCCGGTGACCCGGCCACGCAGCGGGCCGGGGTCGAGCCCGAGCGCGGCCCGGCAGCCGACGGGCGTGGTGACGATGCCGAGGCAGTGGGTCTCGGCGGTGGGCTCGTTGACGATGGGCCGATCGTGCGGCCCGATGAGGAATCCGGTGGTGGCAAGGAACGGCGGGCCGCCGGCGGGGGTCTGGCGAATGGGCGACCCGAGCACGACCGCGGCGACGGTGGAGCCGGTGGGCGCGATGAGCTCGCCGTCGTGGTCGATCCGGCCGCGGGCGTACCAGATCAACTCGACGTAGCGGTCCAGCGGTGCCGCCGGTGTCCGCGTGACATAGGCGAACTCCACGGAGGAAATCTAGTGCGGTGGCCCGGCTCGAGGCCCAAAAGGACGCGGCTACTACCCTTTGTCATGCCGTTGGGCCATTTGGGTAGACAAGCCCAGGGACATCGATCTGTCGCTGGCAGCGTTCTACTGTGAGGTCCGCAGGCCGTGCGAGGCACGGCCTGCTGGCGTCAGGAGCGAGGCGGGCGATGGGGCGTCGGGCTGTGGTTCGCGAGGTGCTCGCTGCGCGCGAGCTCCGCGCGTTCTGGGCCGGCGAGCTGCTGTCGGTCGCTGGTGACCAGCTGGCTCGCGTGGGACTCGCGGTGCTGGTGTACCGCGAGACGTCCTCGGCTGCCTGGACCGCGCTGGCATTCGCGCTGACCTTCCTGCCCTCGCTGCTCGGCGGCGCCCTGTTCCGGCGACTGTCCCACCGCCTGCCGCGCCGCGAGGTCGTCGTCGCCGGCCACCTCGCCCGCGTGGCCGTCGCCGGGCTGCTCGCCGCCTCGCTGCCGGTCCCCGTGCTGCTCGGGCTCGCCGGTGTCCTCGGGCTCGCCGGCGGACCGGCCCGCGCGGCACTACCCGACATCCCCGCGCACGTCATGCGGAAGGTCGCCACCCTGGCCGCGCACGTCGCCGGCCTGCTCGCCGGCGGTGCGCTGCTCGTACTCGCCGGGCCACCCGTGGCACTGGGGCTCTGCGCCGTGACGTTCGCCACGGCCGCGGCCGTCGTGCTGCTCGGCGTGCGGCACCGGCCGGCCGAGC
>NZ_JBOHGB010000280.1:0-3334 GCF_050699935.1 Actinophytocola sp. | reverse complement strand
GGGTGAGGGCGCACGCGGAGGCGGCGCGGGAGCGCGTGGTCCGGTCGCCGGTGTCTCGGGCTCGGGTGCGGCCGGACGCGGCGGGGCCGGCATGGGTCCCGCCGGCGCGCGGCGCAGCGGCGAGGAGGACGACGAGCACGAGCGCCCCTCGTTCCTCATCGAGGGTGATCCGGAGGGCACGTTCGGCAGCGACGAGCTCGCCGCGCCGCCGGTCATCGGTGGCGACAAGGACGACTGACGTGGCCGACCGCCTCATCGCCCCGCTCGCGCTCGACTTTCTCTGGGAGGCCCTCGACGCGGGCGAGCTGCCCTACCCGCTCGAGGCCCGCTCGCACGGCGCGACGATGGACGAGCGTGCCGCGCTGCGCAGGCGGGTCCGCGAGGACCTCGTCGCGGGCGGGCTCATCGACCACGCCGGCCGGCTCGACCCGCAGCTGGAGGACTGGCTCGGCACGCTGGCCCAGCCCGACCTCAGCATCGACTCGGTGTTCCTGCCCGACCGGGACGCGGCCCCGGTGCTCGCCCTGGCCGCGGCCGCCCGGGCCGGCGCGGTCCTCGCCGTCCAGCAGCCCGACGGCCTGCGGCTGCGCTCGATCCCGCGCGACGGCCTCGTGTCCGCGATCGTCGGCATGCTGCCGGGTGCCTCGCGCGGCTCCGAGCAGTCGATCTCCGTTCCGGCCGAGGAGCTCCACCAGACGGTCCCGGCCGGCGCGCCGAACCGCACCAGCACCGCCGAGACCCGCAAGGCCCTCGCGACGCTGACCGCCATGCCGAACCGGCGCGGCGGCCAGATCGGCGTGAACAGCCGCAGCGATATGCGCGGCCGCCGGCGCTCCCCGGTGCTCGCGTGGTTCGACAACGAGACCGGCCGCTACCTGACCCAGACCCGCGGCTCGAGCGATGGTCGCGACTGGGTCACGATCGCCCCCGCCGACGCGGCCACGCTGCGGCATCGCATCGGCGAGCTGGTCACCGAGGTGACGAGCGACCGCCGCTAGTGCGGCCGCCGCACCAGGGCCCACTCACCTACCTTCGGGCTGAGTCGAACAGTCGGACGAGCCCGTCCCACGACGGTCGACCCGGCGGCCTCCTGACCTGCACGACCAGGTCGGGAACCGATTCCGCCGCGTGGCCGTTGACCAGAGGAGAGCCCACCTCGGGTACTTCGCAGCGTGGGTGCTCCGCTGCGGGCGGTACGCTGGGTGGACCGGAGTGCCTTGTCCGGCCGGTAATGGGCCTCAGCGCCCTACATGCAAGTCAGGGAGGGTCGGGCCGCACCGCGGCCGTAAGTTGATGGACCGCAAGCGCCTGCTGCGCAACCCACTGGTGTGGATCTTGGTGGTGTTGCTGCTCTACTTCTTGATCAGCCTGCTGTTCGACGACACGCGTGGCTACACGGAGGTGCCCACCTCCAAGGCCGTCTCGCAGGTGACCGGCGGCAATGTCGAGAAGGCGGAGCTCGAGGACAAGGAACAGCGGCTCAAGCTGACCCTGCGCGACCCGATCGAGCAGGACGGCCAGCGAGTCACGCAGATCATCACGCAGTTCCCGGCCGCGGCCACCGGCGACATCTATCGCCAGCTGCAGGACCGCGCCGACGAACGGACCGAGTTCAACACCACGGTCACCCAGGAGTCGTTCCTCACCCAGATCCTGATCTTCCTCATCCCGCTGGGCCTGCTGCTCATCCTGCTGATGTGGATGATGAACAACGTCCAGGGCGGCGGGAACCGGGTGCTCAACTTCGGCAAGTCCAAGGCGAAGCAACTGCCCAAGGACATGCCGAAGACGACCTTCGAGGACGTGGCGGGTGTCGACGAGGCGGTCGAGGAGCTCTACGAGATCAAGGACTTCCTGCAGAGCCCCGGTCGCTACCAGGCGCTCGGCGCGAAGATCCCGAAGGGCGTGCTGCTCTACGGCCCGCCCGGCACCGGCAAGACGCTGCTGGCCCGCGCGGTCGCCGGCGAGGCGGCCGTGCCGTTCTACTCGATCTCCGGGTCCGACTTCGTCGAGATGTTCGTCGGTGTTGGTGCCTCCCGCGTGCGTGACCTGTTCGAGCAGGCCAAGCAGAACGCGCCGTGCATCATCTTCGTCGACGAGATCGACGCGGTCGGCCGCCAGCGTGGTGCCGGCCTCGGCGGCGGTCACGACGAGCGCGAGCAGACCCTCAACCAGCTGCTGGTGGAGATGGACGGCTTCGACGCGCGCGGCGGCATCATCCTCATCGCGGCCACCAACCGGCCGGACATCCTCGACCCGGCGCTGCTGCGCCCGGGCCGCTTCGACCGGCAGATCCCGGTGTCGGCGCCGGACCTGCTGGGCCGCAAGAAGATCCTGCATGTGCACTCCAAGGGCAAGCCGCTCGACCCGGACGCGGACCTCGACGCGCTGGCCAAGCGCACCGTCGGCATGTCCGGCGCCGACCTGGCCAACGTGATCAACGAGGCCGCCCTGCTCACCGCCCGCCAGAACGGCTCCATGATCGACAGTGCCGCGCTGGAGGAGTCGGTCGACCGCGTGATCGGCGGCCCGGCTCGCAAGAGCCGGATCATCTCCGAGAAGGAGAAGAAGATCACCGCCTACCACGAGGGCGGGCACGCGCTCGCCGCGTGGGCGATGCCGGACCTCGAGCCGGTGTACAAGCTGACGATCCTGCCGCGCGGGCGCACCGGCGGGCACGCGCTGGTCGTGCCCGAGGACGACAAGCAGCTGATGACCCGCTCGGAGATGATCGCCCGGCTGGTGTTCGCGCTGGGTGGCCGCTCCGCGGAGGAGCTGGTCTTCCACGAGCCGACCACCGGTGCGTCGAGCGACATCGAGCAGGCCACCAAGATCGCGAAGGCGATGGTCACCGAGTACGGCATGTCGGCCCGGCTCGGCGCGGTCAAGTACGGCCAGGACCAGGGTGACCCGTTCCTCGGCCGGTCGATGGGTCACGCGCCCGACTACTCCCTCGAGGTGGCGCACGAGATCGACGAGGAGGTGCGCAAGCTCATCGAGGCGGCGCACACCGAGGCGTGGGACGTGCTGAACACCTACCGGGACGTGCTCGACAACCTCGTGATCGAGCTGCTGGACAAGGAGACCCTGCAGCGCAGGGACCTGGAGCGGATCTTCTCGAAGGTGGAGAAGCGCCCCCGGATCACCGCGTTCAACGAGTTCGGCGGCCGCACGCCGTCGGACAAGCCGCCGATCAAGACGCCCGGCGAGCTGGCCAAGGAACGCGGCGAGCCGTGGCCGCCGGTTCGCGAGGAGCCCGAGCCGACCCCGGTCCGCACCGCGCCCGGTGCCGGCGAGCTGCCGGGCGGCCCGCCGCCGCGGCCGAGTCCGGAGC
>NZ_JBOHGB010000279.1:0-3450 GCF_050699935.1 Actinophytocola sp. | reverse complement strand
GGACCCGCGTGTCCAACGCTCCGGACCCGCGTGTCCAACGCTCCGGACCCGCGTGTCCAACGCTCCGGACCCGCGTGTCCAACGCTCCGGACTCGCGTGTCCAACAGTCCCCAACGCTCGGGTCTGGCGATTCAGACGCTTCGGTGCCCGCGAGCGCGGGACTCGCGTGTCCGGAACGGGGAACTCGCGGGTTCTGGGTGTTGGACTCGCGAGTCTCGAGCGTTGGACTCGCGGTACCGGAGCGTTGGACTCGCGGTCGTGAACCGGAAACTCGTGTGCGGGAGTGGGGACTCGCGGACCAGAGCGGGGACTCGCGAGGGGGCGGAGCGGGGGATTGGGGCGTCGGGGGGCGCGGCTAACGTGGCGGCGTGACCGACTCCTACCTCCGCCATCCCCACCTGCACGGCGACCTGGTGACCTTCGTCGCCGAGGACGACGTGTGGCTGGCCCCGCTCGACGGGGGCCGCGCCTGGCGGGTCTCCGCCGACCAGGCCGCCGTGAGCTCGCCGCGCTTCTCCCCGGACGGCTCCCTGCTCGCCTGGACCAGCTGGCGCGACGTCGAGCCGGAGGTGCACCTCGCGTCCGCCGACGGTGGCCCGAGCCGCCGGCTGACCTACTGGGGCGACGTCAACACCGAGGTGCTCGGCTGGTCCCGCGACGGCGGCGCCGTCCTCGCCAGCAGCACCGTCGACCAGCACTCCACGCGCCAGAGCTGGGCCTACGAGATCGCGACCGATGGTGGCGACCGGAAAAGGCTGCCCTACGGACCGGTCGGCGGGCTCGCGTTCGACCCGGACGGCGGAGTCCTGCTGCTCGGCCCGTTCTCCCGCGAGCCCGCCTGGTGGAAGCGTTACCGCGGCGGCACCGCCGGCAAGCTGTGGCTGGACGCGAACGGCGACGGCGAGTTCGCCCGCTTCCAGGCCGAGCTGCCCGGCAACCTCTCCTCGCCGATGTGGGTGGGCGAGCGGCTCGCGTTCCTGTCCGACCACGAGGGCGTCGGCGACCTCTACTCCTGCCTGCCCGACGGCAGCGACCTGCGTCGCCACCCGGTCGACGCGCCCGGCGAGTTCTACGCGCGCAACGCCACCACCGACGGCACCCGCGTGATCTTCCACCGCGCGGGCCGCCTCTGGCTCGTCGACGGGCTGGGCGACGGTGACACGAACGCGGAGCCGCGCGAGCTCGACATTCGCCTCGGCGGCCCGCGGACCGCGCGCGTGCCCTACCCCGTGCGCGCCGGCGACGAGCTCGGCGACGTCGGGCCCGACCACACCGGGCGGGGGAGCGCGGTCGAGGTCCGCGGCACCGTCCACTGGCTCACCCACCGCGACGGCCCGGTCCGCGCGCTCGCCGCCGAGCCCGGCGTGCGCGCCCGGCTGCCGCGCACGCTCGGCGAGCAGGTCGTCTGGGTGACCGACGCCGACGGCGAGGACGCGCTGGAGATCGCGCCGGTCGACGGGCTGCCCGAAGGCTCACCGCCGCGCCGCATCGGCACCGGGCAGCTGGGCCGGGTCCTCGAGCTCGCGGCCGCGCCGGACGGCCGGCGGATCGCGGTGGCCACCCACGACGGCCGGGTGCTGCTGGTCGACGCGGACACCGGAGAGCTGCGCGAAGTCGTAAGCAGCGACGACGGCGACCCGATCGACCTAGCGTTCTCGCCCGACTCCGGCTGGCTCGCGTGGTCGCACCCGGGGCCGATCCCGTTGCGGCACATCAGGATGGCCAGCACGACCGATCTGTCCATCGTGGACGTCACGCCGGTCCGCTTCGTCGACTACGACCCGGTGTTCACAGTGGACGGTAAGCACCTGGCGTTCCTGTCCCAGCGCAGCTTCGACCCGGTCTACGACGTGCACGTGTTCGACATGTCGTTCACCAACGGCGCGCGCCCGCACCTCGTGCCGCTGTCCGCGACCACGCCCTCGCCGTTCTCCCCGCAGCTGCGCGGGCGCCCGGTCGAGGACGACGACGGCAAGGACAAGCACGACCACGAGCACGACGACGACGGCGCGCCCCGCACCGCCGTCGACATCGAGGGCTTGGCCGACCGCGTCGTCCCGGTCCCCGTGCCGGCCGCGCGGTACTCGGAGCTGCGGGCGGTGAAGGGCGGCCTGGTCTGGCTGCACGATCCGCTGTCCGGCGTACTCGGCGAGGACGGCGACCTCGTGGACGACGACGAGCACCGCCCGGTGCTCGAGCGGTACGACTTCGCCAAGCGCAAGCTCGAGTCGCTCGCTGACGGCGTCGACGACGTATGGGCCACCGGCGACGGCGAGCGGCTGGTCGTGCGCGACGGCGGCACGCTGCGGGTTCAGGGCGCCGACCGCAAGTCCGACGGCGACTCCGACGGTGCCGACGCGAAGGTCGACCTGTCCCGGGTGCGGGTGCAGGTCGACCCGGGGGCGGAGTGGCGGCAGTCGTTCGACGAGGCGTGGCGGCTGATGCGCGACCACTTCTGGCGCGCGGACATGGGCGGCGTCGACTGGTCCGCCGCGCGCGAGCGGTACCGGCCGCTGGTCGACACCGTCGGCTCGCACGACGAACTGGTCGACCTGCTGTGGGAGTTGCAGGGCGAGCTGGGCACCTCGCACGCGTACGTGTCCCCACCGGGCGGCGGGTACGAGTCGGCGCGGCGGATCGGCCTGCTCGGCGCCGACCTCGCCCGCGGCGACGACGGCCTGTGGCGGGTCACGCGGATCCTGCCCGGCGAGTCGTCCGACCCGCGGGCCCGCTCGCCGCTGCGTGCGCCGGGCGTCGCGGTCCGGGCGGGCGACGCGATCCTGGCCGTCGACGGCCGCCCGGTACACACCGGTACGGGGCCGGGCCCGCTGCTCGCGGGCACCGCGGACAAGCCCGTGGAGCTGAGCATCGGGCCGGCGGGCGGTGGGGCGTCGCGCAGCGTGGTCGTGGTGCCGCTGCTGGACGACATGTTGCTGCGCTACCACGACTGGGTCGCCGGCCGGCGCGCGTACGTGCGCGAGGCCAGCGACGGGCGGCTCGGGTACCTGCACGTGCCGGACATGGTCGCCAACGGTTGGGCGCAGCTGCACCGCGACCTTCGTCTGGAGGTCCGGCACGAGGGGCTGATCGTCGACGTGCGGGAGAACCGCGGCGGGCACCTGTCGCAGCTGGTGGTGGAGAAGCTGGGCCGCACGATCATCGGCTGGCAGGTCAGCCGCAACGGCCGGCGGGCGGAGAGCTATCCCTACGACGCCCCGCGCGGCCCGGTCGTGGCTGTGGCGAACGAGTTCTCCGGCTCGGACGGCGACATCGTGAACGCCGCGATCAAGACGCTCGGCATCGGCCCGGTCGTGGGCGTGCGCACGTGGGGCGGCGTGATCGGCATCGACATGCGCTACCACCTCGTCGACGGCACGCTCGTGACGCAGCCGCAGTACGCGACGTGGATGCGCGGCTCGGCCTGGGGCATGGAGAACTACGGCGTGGATC
>NZ_JBOHGB010000278.1:0-3521 GCF_050699935.1 Actinophytocola sp. | reverse complement strand
CCTCGGTCGGCCACGCCGGGCCGGCGGATGGACGCGCCCGTCGGGGCGGCGGGGCCGCGTGGCGCGCGCCGGGGGTTTCCTGGTCGGGCAGCCGGTGGGCCGCCCGGCCGTTGGAGCCGTGCCCGTTCGATCCGTTCGAGCGGCCCCCGACCCGAGGGCCGTCGGCTTTCGGCTGGTCGTCGTCATCCCACAGCGGGCTCCAGAACCCGGTTCGCTCCTGGGGCTGGGCGTGGTTCGCGGGCGAGTCAGGGTCGTCGCCGGTGGGCCACGCCGGCGAACCGGGGCCTCGCCGGTGGCTACGGTGGTCGTTCACGTACAGGCCTCCCAGAGCGGCGCGATGGGCGGACGCGCCGTGCGGTGGTCATCCACGGCGTCGTGATCGCTCACTCCGCCGCTGTCCTTCTCCGTGGCTTTCTGTCCTCGAGTCCACGCGTTCCCAGGACGTATGACTGCACCAGGTGGTTCCACCCACAGCTGCGACATACCTCCACCACATACACGGTGAACTCCTCGAAAAGGTTCGCCATTCGGGCGAGTTCCTCCGGGGCCCTCGCCGAGCCGGACGCATGCTTCAGCGCGTCACCATAGACCCAGGACACTCCGGTGACGGGCTCCTTGCGGCAGACGGGACACGTCACGTCGCTCGGTGTGCCGTGAAACTTCGCCGCGCGCAGCAGGTAGGGGTTCGCGTCGCACACCTCCATGGTGCCGACGCGGCCGGCGTAAACCTCCGCGAGCAGCGCCTTGCGCTGCAGCGCGTAGTCAACCACCTGCCGCTGTGTTCGCACGACTGACAGCGTACGCGGCGCCGTTATCACGTCGAGATGCTGTTTGGCATAACGGCGCGCGGGCGGTCGGCCACTCTGCGTCGGTTCCGTGACCTGACCAGCGATCATGTCCCACGGTCACGGACGATCACCGGGCGCCCGGACGTCGTGATCAACACCACGTACGCCTCGTGAATACCGCTTTGATGTATCGGCGCGATATAGTGGACGAGTAGGTCAGCAAGCATACGAAGGGGACCTGGTGCTCGAATTCGCGATCCTCGGGCTGTTGCACGAGGAACCGATGCACGGCTACCAGCTGCGCAAACGGCTGAGCGACATGCTCGGCACGTTGCGCGCGTTCTCCTACGGCTCGCTTTACCCCACCCTGCGCCGGCTGCTCAAGGCCGGATTGATCGTCGAGGAGACGCCGCCGCCCGACCCGGACGACCGCGTCGCCAGGACTTGGGGAAAGCGGGCCAAACGGGTCTACAAGCTCACCGCGGAGGGCAAGGAGCGGTTCGCCGAGATGCTCGCCGACGCCGGCCCGCAGGCGTACGACGACGACGGATTCGGCGTACACATGGCGTTCTTCTCCCGTACGCCGGCGGAGATCAGGATGCGCATCCTGGAGGGACGCCGACGGCGGGTGGAGGAGCGGCGCGAGGGCCTGCGGTCGTCGATGGCGCGGGCGGGCGAGCAGATCGACCGCTACACCCGCGAGCTGCACCGGCTCGGGCTGGAGCACAGCGAGCGGGAGGTTCGCTGGCTCAACGAGCTGATCGCGACCGAGCAGAGGGAACAGAAGGAACGGCGAGAGGGCGCCGACTAGGGCGCCGGCAGGTCAGTGCGGATCTGTGACAAGCACATCCGTGGTACGCGCGCGTCCACGGACGGACCCCAAGAGATCGACACAGTGAGGTCGACACAGTGAGAAGGAGAACCGGCATGGGCGAGCAGCGCCGCAGTGTCCGGGTGGCCATCATCGGCGTCGGCAACTGCGCGGCGTCGTTGGTGCAGGGCGTGCACTACTACCGCGACGCCGACCCGGTCTCCCGAGTACCCGGCCTGATGCATGTGCAGTTCGGCGACTACCACGTGCGGGACGTCGAGTTCGTCGCCGCGTTCGACGTGGACGCCAAGAAGGTCGGTCGCGATCTGTCCGAGGCCATCGTCGCGAGCGAGAACAACACGATCAAGATCTGTGACGTGCCGCCGCTCGGGGTGACCGTGCAGCGGGGGCACACGTTCGACGGTCTCGGCGAGTACTACCGCGACATCATCACCGAGTCCGACGAGTCCCCGGTGGACATCGTGGCGGCGCTGCGCGACGCGCGGGCCGACGTGCTGGTGTCCTACCTACCGGTCGGCTCGGAGGAGGCGGACCGGTTCTACGCCCAGTGCGCGATAGACGCCGGGGTGGCGTTCGTCAACGCGCTGCCGGTGTTCATCGCGTCGGACCCCGAGTGGGCGGCCAAGTTCACCGAGGCCGGCGTGCCGATCGTGGGCGACGACATCAAGTCCCAGGTCGGCGCCACGATCACGCACCGGGTGCTGGCCAAGCTCTTCGAGGACCGCGGGGTCGAGCTGCTGCGTACGTACCAGCTCAACTTCGGTGGGAACATGGACTTCATGAACATGCTGGAGCGCAAGCGGCTCCAGTCGAAGAAGGTCTCCAAGACCCAGTCCGTGACCTCCCAGATCCCGCATGAGATGGAGCGCGCTTCCGTCCACATCGGACCGTCGGACCACGTGCCGTGGCTGGACGACCGCAAGTGGGCCTACGTGCGGCTGGAGGGCAAGTCGTTCGGCGACGTGCCGCTGAACCTGGAGTACAAGCTCGAGGTGTGGGACTCGCCCAACTCCGCCGGAGTGATCATCGACGCGGTGCGCGCGGCGAAGATCGCTCTCGACCGGGGCATCGGCGGCCCGATCCGGTCGGCGTCGTCCTACTTCATGAAGTCACCGCCGGAGCAGTACTCGGACTCGGACGCCTACGACGCGGTGGAGAGGTTCATCGCCGGCGAGCTCGACCGCTGACCCGTATCCGCCCGTCCGACTAATCCCCGGAGTCGTGGTAGGCGTCAAGGAGGCGTGAGCACGGCGACCGACAGCACGCGCGAACCCCGCACCGCATCCGGTGCGGGGTTCGGCGCTGTGTCCGGGTCGGCGTTCGAGGCACTGTTCGACGAGTCCTTCGAGGCCATGAAGCGGCTGGCCTACCTGCTCGGCGCGGACGATCCGGAGAACATCGCCCAGGAGGCGTTCGTACGGCTGCACGCCCGGTGGCGGTCGCTCGCGAGCGCGGACGCCGTGTTGCCGTACCTGCGCCGCACGGTGGTCAACTTGTCCCGCTCACGGCTGCGTCACCTGCGCGTGGTGCGCCGGGCGCCCGTCGAGCGACGGCCCGACGCCGAGTCGGCCGAATCCGCGGCGCTCGCCGGCCAGGACCACGACCGGCTCCGCGAGGTGCTCGCCACCTTGCCGCAACGGCAGCGGCAGGTCCTCGTGCTGCGCTACTGGCTCGACCTCGACCAGCGGGAGATCGCCGGGACGCTCGGCATCGCGGTCGGCACCGTGAAGGCCACGACCAGCCATGCCCTCGCGAACCTCCGCAAGGCATGGCCCGACGGGGAGGAACGCTGATGCCCGACATCGAGGACAGGTTGCGCGCCGGGCTGGGCGCCCTCGCCGACGCCGTCGAGCCGAGCGACGCCCCACGCGCCGCGCTCGACCACCGGCTCGCCGCCCGGC
>NZ_JBOHGB010000277.1:0-3548 GCF_050699935.1 Actinophytocola sp. | reverse complement strand
GGCCCGTACGCGGCGACGCGGTCGGCCGGCGTGGGCACCGGCCGGCGGCCCGCCCGGGCCCGATGCGCGAGCAGGGCGTCCACGTCCGCGCCCGGCCCCGTGCCTGGAAGGACGCCTTCCGGACGTCCAGCGCCGTGAAGGACGCCTTCCAGGCTCTTCACCAACGCGGCCACGAGCCCGGCCTCGGTCACGTGCCGAATCCGCTCCCGGTCGGCGTGCGGCGGCTTCTCGACGTACTCGATCATGGGTCGGCGAACCGGATCCGGTTGCGCAGCTCGCCGATCCCGGAGATCGTCACCGTCACCGTCGAGCCGTCGCCGACCGGGCCGATCCCCTCCGGGGTGCCGGTCGCGATCACGTCACCGGGTTCGAGGGTCAGCACGGAGGACAGGAAGCGGAGCAGCTCCCCGACGCCGAAGATCATCTCGCCCGTGGACGCCCGCTGCCGCACCTCGCCGTCGACAGTGACGGTCAGGTCGAGCGCCTGCGGGTCGGCCACCTCGTCCGCACTCACCAGCCAGGGGCCGGTCGGCCCGTAGCCGTCGAAGCTCTTGCTGAGGTCCCATGGATGGCCGCGCTCGATGTCGGCGAGCTGCAGGTCCCGCGCGGTCAGGTCGTTCATGATCGTGTAGCCCGCCACCACGCGCGGCCAGTCCTGTATGGACAGATGGCGGGCGCGCCGGCCGATCACCACGGCCAGCTCCCCCTCGTGGTCGATGCGGCGGGACGCGGGCGGGACCACGACCTCCTCGCCGTGCCCGCACAACGTGTTGGGCCCCTTGAGGAACAGCACCGGCCGCTCCGGCGGGACGAACCCGCCCTCCGCCGCGTGCGCGTGGTAGTTCAGCGCGAGGCAGATCACCTTGCTCGGGGCGACGACCGGTGGCGCCAGCACGGCGTCGTCGAGCCCGCGGATGGCGCCGGCGTCGACCAGCCGGCGCCGCGTCCCGGGATCGGCCACGGCCGCCCGCACCTGGTCGGTGACCCGGTCCCGGTCCGGCCAGGCGAGCAGCTCGACCGGGTCCGTGGGGCAGTCGTCCAGCACCGCGTCGAGGCGGACCAGCTCGTTCCCGTCGAGGCCGAGCGCGAGCCGCGCCCCGTCCGCGGTGCGCAGCCGGGCAATCCTCATGCGGTCTCCATGGTTCGCTCCGCTCCTTCGCTACTCGCCGTCTTCCTCCGTGCGATGCTCGGCGCTGGCGCGCCCGCGCTTCTCCGCGGAGCGGAGCTTGCGGAGCGACCGTGTCTCCGTCCAGACGGCGAACGCTCCGTCACTCCCACTCACAGTGTTGAATGGTTCGCTCCACTCCTCCGCTACCCGCCGTCTTCCCTCCTCACGTGCTCGGCGCTGACGCACCTGCGCGCGATCGTCAGTCCAGACGGCGAACGCTCCGTCGCTCCCGCTCACGTCACCTTCCCCGTCGCGGCGCGGCGGATCTGGCGTACGGCGGCGACCACGTCCGCCATCTCCGACTCCGGCGCCAGCAGCAGCGACTGCGGCAGCCACACGGTCTCCGCGCAGGCGCGCTCGCAGACCGGCAGGTGCAGGTCGCCGTAGCGGGTGAGCGGGTTGTCCGGTGTCCAGCCGGTGGCGCGGTGGTCGAACCGGGCCCGCGCGAACACCGGCTGCCGGTACAGCGGCTCCGGGTACCCCACCGACGCCGGGATCCCGTGGTGCCGCAGCGCCGCGACGAACGAGTCCCGGTCCAGCCCGGCGAACGCGGCCGGGTCGAAGCGGAACAGGTACAGGTGGTGCGCGTGCGTGTCCACCCTGGGGTCCCGCCCCAACGGCCGCACACCGTCTATAGTGGACAGCTCACTGTCCAGGTAGGACGCGTTGGCCTCGCGGCGGGCGAGCTCGCCGGGCAGGCGGTCAAGGCCGGCCAGCAGCACCGCGGCCGACCACTCGGTGAGGCGGTGGTTCGCGCCGAGCTCGAAGTGCGCGTACCAGGGCTCCGACGGCCGGCGGCCGCAGTTGTGCAGACTCCAGGCGGCCTCCGCGAGGTCGGCGTCGTCGGTGATGAGCGCGCCGCCCTCGCCGGCGCTGAGGTTCTTGGACGCCTGGAACGACCACGACCCGAACGCCCCGAAGCCGCCGACCGGCCGGCCGCGCCACCGCGCGCCGTGCGCGTGCGCGGCGTCCTCGATCAGCGCGAGGCCGTGCCGGCCGCACAGCTCGGTGAGCGCGTCGAGGTCGGCCGGCGCCCCGCCCAGGTGCACCACGATCACGGCCCGGGTCCGCTCGGTGACGCTCGCCGCGACGGCGGCCGGGTCCAGGTTGTAGGAGTCCGGCTCGATGTCGGCGAACACCGGCAGGGCGCCGACGGTCAGCACCGCGGTCGCCGTCGCGGCGAACGTGTACGGCGGGACGATCACCTCGTCGCCGGAGCCGATCCCCAGCGCCCGCATGGCGATCTCCAGGCTGACCGTGCCGTTGGCGACGCCGAGCGCGTGCCGGCAGTCCGTGAGCGCCGCCCAGCGCCGCTCGAACTCGAGTTTGAGCGGTCCGTCCGCGGCCGACCCGATCCCGGCCTCGACCGCGGCCCGCAGCAACCCCGCCTCGACGTCGCCGTACACGGGCCAGCTCGGCCACGGCGCGGTCCGGACCGGGGGGCCCAGCTCGATCGCCGGCGCCTTCGTCATACCCGCGCCCGCGGACTCTCGGCGAACGCCGCCACCCGCTGCGGCCGGCCGGTGCGCGTGGACGCGTGCAGTGCCTCGAGGACGGCCGTCGTCGTCGCCGCGCTCTCGATCGTGACGAGCGGCTCGGCGCCGGTGGCCACGCAGTCCACGAAGTGCCACAGGCAGTCGCGCACCGCCCCGGCGCTGACCCCGTGCACCGTGCGCTGCAACAGGTTGCGCGGGTAGGAGAAGCCGTCGGTGGTGGCGATCTCGATCTGCTCGACCTTGCGGTCCAGATGGATCACGCCGTCTGTGCCGACCACCTCGACGAACGAGTCGACCATGGTCGGGAACGTGTCGGGGTACACCCAGCACGCCTCGAAGGTCGCCACCGCGCCACCGGCGTAGCGCACCTGCGCCTGTATCGCGTCCGGGGTGTCGATGCCGAGGCCGCGCAGCTTGCCCGTCACCGCCGTGGCGAACACCTCGACCGGCAGGTCCGCGAACAGCCAGGTGACGAGGTCGATGTCGTGCGAGGACAGGAACCAGGCCGGCGTCGTCCGGTCCGCCCAGTCGATCATCTTGGTGGGTACGAAGATCCGGTCGTTCTTGCGTGCGTAGGCCACCACCGGGTCGCCCAGGTCGCCGGCCCGCACCCGCTCGTGCGCCTGCGCATAGGCCGGCACCCAGCGGTGGTTGAACAGCACGCTCGCGACCACCCCGGCCTCGCGCACCGCCTCGACGACCGCGCGCGCGTCCTGGGCCGACGTGGTGAGCGGCTTCTCGACGAGGACCGCCTTGCCGGCCCGCGCCGCCGCCACCGCGATGCTCGCGTGCAGGTCGTCCGGGGTGGCCACCACGACGGCGTCCACCTCCGGGTCGGCGACCAACTCGTCGGCGCTGCCGAGCGCCCGGCAGCCCACCCGCTC
>NZ_JBOHGB010000276.1:0-3563 GCF_050699935.1 Actinophytocola sp. | reverse complement strand
GGCCGCGAGCAGCTCGGCGGCCTCCGCGTCGTTGTCCAGCCCGAGCTCGCGGAGCCGGGCGGCGAGCGCGGCTGCCGTCGTGGCGATCCGGGCCGGCGTCCGACCATCGGCGAACTCCGCCCGCAGCCTGGTCAGCTCGGCGACCGCGGCCCAGGTCTCGTTCTGCCGGCGGCGAAATCGGCGTTCGGCCCGCACGGCCCACCGCCGGGCCGACCCGTTGTCGCCGACCGCCAGGCCGATCTGCGCGCGGGTCAGCTCGGCCTCCGCCTGCTCCTGGTTCATCCCGAGCCCGGGGAACCGGGGCAGCGCGGCGTCGAGCACGGCGGCGGCGTCCACGCACAGGCCGGCCGCGAGCAGCGCCCGCGCCTTCTCCACCGCGAGCACGGCGAGCATGCCGTCGGCGTTCTCCGTGTACTGCCGCTCGGCCTGCTCGAACGCACGCAGCGCGCCCGGGATGTCGCCGGCGAGCAGCAGGCACGAACCCCGGCCGTGGCGGGCCTTCGCGACCTGGACGGTCATGTCCAGCTCGCGGCTGATCTCCTCGCTGCGCGCGAGGTCGGCCAGCGCCGGGCGGACCTGGCCGGCGATCTGGTTGATGAAGGCACGGTTGAGCAGCGTGCGCGCGAGCGCGACCCGCTCGTCCGCGCGTTCCAGCAGCGGCACGGCGGCGTCGAAGCACTGCAGGGCGTCGTCGAGGCGGCCGACCATGGTGTGCAGCAGGCCGCGCTGGAGGAGCAGCACGCCGCGGTTGTCCTCGGTGAGCAGCGTGTCGGCGCTGTCCAGCAGCTCGAAGCCGAGGTCGCTGTTGCCGCGGGCGACCTCCGCGGCGGCCAGCGTGCCGAGGAGCCGGACGGTCAGCTCGCGGTGCGCCGACCAGGCCGCGCCGGCCTCGGGCCAGCCGAGCAGCCGCAGGCCCGCCCGCAGCGACCGGGCACCGAGCAGCGGCCGGCCGCGGTTGAGCGCCTCGAGGCCACGGCCGTGCAGCTCGCGCGCGCGAGTGGCCGCGGCCTCGCCGGCCGGTGCGGAGGGCATCTGGCCAGTATCAAGTCACGCCGGGCGGCGGGACAGAGGCGAGGGCCTCTCTTTTCACGTAGGTGTCAAATTTCCATCGTCGGGGTGATGATCCGCCGGGCGCTCTCCACGACGTGCACGACGAGCTGCACGATCCCGGCGGGCACCGCGTCGAGCGCGAACCGGCCGGTGTCGTCGGACTCCGTGGACATCGTGCGGGCCGGGGAGCGCAGCTCGATGCGGTGGCTCGCGCCCGGGGTCAGCCACCCGTCGATCCGCGTGGTGCCATCCGCCCGCGGCTCCATGGTGATCATGATGCTGAGGCTGTCGCACTGGAACGTGACGAGACGGGTGAGCTCGTCGGAGCGCGCGGCGGCGAGCTCGCGCACCTCGACGAGCCGGGACACCTCGAGCTCGACCGCCTCGTCGACCCGGTCCAGGTCGATCGCGAACTGGACCTGGTCGACCAGCCCGGGCGGCATCGGGTCGGCAACCTCCCACAGCTGCCGCACGCCGGCCAGGATCTCCGCGTCCTCGTCGGTCAGCGGGGCGTCCGGCCCCTCGGCGAACTCGGGTGTCACCGCCAGCCTCCCGCCGGGTCGGACAGCAGCAGCCGGCGCAGCATCGCGAGGCAGCGGCCGCGGTTGGGCCCGATGCTGCCGACGGGCATGCCGAGCGTCCGGCTGACCTCGGCGTAGTCGGGCCGCCGGGTGAACGCGATGACGCGTAGCAGGGTCCGGCACCGCTCGGGCAGCGCGTCGACCGCGGCCCACAGCCGCGCCCGCCGGTCGCCGGCGGCGACCTGTTCGACGACCTGCTCGGCCGGCCCCGGACCGGCGTCCCGCATCTCGACGAACACCGCGTCCTCCTCGACGTGCTCGGCCCGGCCGGCCTTGTGGACCCGCCAGGCCTCGCGCCTGGTGACGGTGACCAGCCAGGCCGTGAGCGCCGCCGGCTGGCGGATCCTGGCCAGCGACCCGAGTAGCCGCAGCCAGGTGGTCTGCACGACGTCGACGCTCGCCTCCCGGTCCAGCCCCTGGGACCGGGCGACCTGCCAGAGCATCGGCGTCAGCCGCCGGACCAGCTCGGCCAGCGCCTCCCGGTCACCCCCGCGGGCGGCGTGGAACAGCTCCTCCTGGTCCGGCGGCACCCGCTCGGCTACGTCACCGGCTGCGGCGTCTTCACGCATGCCGCCACCGCCAGCCGTGCTCGTGCGCGCATCGCTTCCTGCCCCACGTCCCCCAGGTGCAGCCGTCCCGGTTCGGCGTCCGCGGCGTCGATCAACTGGTTGGCCAGCACCGCGGCCGCGTGCGGCACCGCGAACGACGAGCCGTGCCACAACGCGAACCCGCTGCTGAAGTCGTCCGGGTCCAGCGACTCGCGGTCGAGCTCGCGGATCGCGTGTGCCGGCCCGACGCTCCCCCGCAGCCTCGGGAACGTGCTGACGATCCCGGCACCCGTCGCCCAGGCGTGCACCCACGGCGCCTGGTTGCTGAAGAACGCCTTGGTGCCGTTCGGGTTCAGCGCGCCGACGCTGATCACCGGCTCCCCGCCCCCTCGCGGCGGGGAGGTCGCGAGCGCGGCCGGCAGGAACGGCCGGGTCGTCGCGTCGTTGCCGGCCGCCGAGACCACCAGCACGCCGAGGTCGGTCAGCTCGCCGATCCACCTGGCGAACTCGGTCGTCTCGGCCTCGTCCTGTGCCGTCTCGCTGTAGTAACCCATCGACAGCGACAGGACGTCGATCATGTCCCCCGGGTTGCCCCCGGGCGCCTGGGCCGCTCTGACCTGCTCGACGAGCTTCTCCAGCGCGGCCAGCACGTCGCTCTCGTACGCGACGCCGTCCCCGGCCATCACCCGGGCGACCGCGACCTCCGAGTCCGGCGCCACCTGGCGGACGATGCCCGCGATGAACGTGCCGTGCCCGGCGTGCCGGTCGAGCTCGCCGGTCAGCGGGTTGGCGGGGACGTCCTGGTCCCAGTAGTCCTCGATGAGGCGTGCCGCGCCGCCCGCTTCGCGACTGCTCGCAGTGATCGCGTCCTGCACCTCCTTGAGGACGCGGATGAACCCGCCCGGCGGGATGCCGGAGCTGCGGTCGATGGTGCCGAACCACTCGTGCGCCGCGATCCCCGTGTCCAGCACGGCGATGACCGGGCGCCGGTCGAAGCCGCCGTCGCGCGCGATCGCCCTGGACGCGACCGGGCGCATGGACATGCTGACCGGCACCGGGCCGCCCCGCATCGTGCGGATGTAGGAGTCGCCGGCGTACAGGCCGTGCGAGTCCCACGGCGCGGGGTTGGCGCCGTGCGAGTCCCACGGCGCCGGGTCGACCCCGTGCGAGTCCCACGGCGCCGGGTCCAGGCCCAGGAACAGCAGGTGCTCCAGGGTGACCGGGTCCGGCGTCCCCACGGCGCTCGCCAGCTCGCCCGCTCCCGCACCGGCCACCGTCCGCAGGTGGCGCAGCGCGTGCCAGGCGTCGACCGTCGCCGGCGCGTCCGGGTCGCGCGGCTCGAGCCGGGCCACCGGCGGGGCGGCCCCCCCGGCCGCCCCGCCCA
>NZ_JBOHGB010000275.1:0-3630 GCF_050699935.1 Actinophytocola sp. | reverse complement strand
AGCGCTGGCAGGCCACGGTCGCCGCGGACGCGTTCGCGAGCCTGCCCGAGCGGTGGCGGATGGTCTTGTGGCACACCGAGGTCGAGGACGAGTCGCCCGCGCACGTGGCGCCACTGCTGGGTATGCGGCCCAACAGCGTGGCGGCGCTGGCCTACCGCGCGCGGGAGGGGTTGCGGCGGGCATACCTGCGCATGCACGTCCCCGAGCCGTCCCACCGCGAGTGCCGCTCGACGGTCGACAAGCTGGCCGGGTACGTGCGAGGCGGCATCCCGTTGCCGTTGTCCCACAGGATCAACCGCCACCTGAGCCGGTGCTCGGACTGCCGCTGCCGGGCCGTCACCCTGACCAAGGTCAACGCCGAGCTGCGCGGCGTCATCGGCCCGGCCGTACTCGGCGCACCACTGGCCGCGGCGTACCTCCCGGCCGCGTCGGGTGCCGCGTCGGGTGCCGCGCCCGGTGCCGTGACGAGCGGGGTCGCGGCCGTGGCGTCGGAGGCCACCGCGTCCGGCATGGTCGCCGTGAAGGCGGCGGTCGTCCAGGTGGCCGCCGCGCTGACCGTCGCCTCCGCAGGGGTCACCGCCGGGGTCACGGCCGAGGCCACCGCCACGTCGTCCGCGCCCGAGCCGGCCGGGCCATCGCTGCCGGCGGGCGACATGCGTCCCCCGGCCGTCGCGCAGAGCACCGACACACCCGGCACGCCAACCTCGCCCGGCACGTCCGGTTCACCGGCCACACCCGACTCGCCACTGTTTCCTGGCTCGCCCAACTCAGCAGCCACGCCCAGCTCACCTGGCTCGCCCGCCTCGGACCGCGCCGCCGCGGGGGGTTTGGACCGGGCCACGGCAGCGTCGGACCGAGCCGCGTCGGCGTCGGACCGGGCCGCGTCGGCGTCGGACCACGCCGCGTCCGCGTCGAATCGTGCCGCCGCCGCGCGCGGTTCGGATCGTGCCGCCGCGCGTGGCTTCGATCCCGCCAGGGCGAACGAAGCCGACCGCACCACCGCGAACGAAGCCGTCGACGCCGCCGGAACCACCGCCGAAACCACCGCCGAAAGCTCGGCACGCCCCGCGAGAGACGAGCCCGGCCGCATCGAGCGGGACACGTCCCGAGCACACGCACCCGAGATCGCCGGGCCGGCCCGGGACACCACCGGCCCCGGGTGCGCCACCGAGACCCCCAGGAGGGACCGGCCGGCCGGGCGGCCCCTCAACGACTAGCTTGGCCCTCAACGGCCAGATTTGTCTATTTCGGACAGACGCTCCGCGCGGGTCAGCAGGTAGCGCCGTTCGGGCAGGCTCGTCGTTCGGCTGGCCGCGGTGAGGTAGTGCGACCGGGCGGCCTCGGTCTCGCCCGCCTCCTCCAGCAGGTGTGCTCGCACGGCGTCCACTCGATGGCTGCCGGCCAGGCGGGCGTCGGCGGCCGCGTCGTCCAGGATCGCGAGGCCGGCGGTCGGTCCGTGCACCTTCGCCGTCGCCACCGCCTGGTTGAGCCGCACCACCGGGCCGTCCGCGACCGCCCGCAGCAGCTGGTACAGCGCCAGGATCTGCGGCCAGTCGGTCTCCTCGTCGCTCACCGCCTCGTCGTGGACCGCGGCGATCGCGGCCTGCAGCTGGTAGGGCCCGAACCGCTCGGTGCGCGACAGTGCCTCGGCGGCCAGCGCCGTGCCCTCCGCGATCGACGCGCGGTCCCAGAGCGCGCGGTCCTGCTCGGCCATCGGCGCGAGCTCGCCCGCGGGGCGGTGCGGGCGGGGCGGCGCGCGTCGGTCAGCAGCATCAGCGCGAGCAGGCCGGCCACCTCCTGCTGGTCATCGGGCAGCAGCCGGCGCACCGCGCGGGTCAGCCGGATCGCCTCGGCGGTGAGGTCGACCCGCTGCAGGTCCGGGCCGGCGGTGCTGGTGTAGCCCTCGTTGAAGATCAGGTACAGCACCTGCAGGACAGGGGCGAGCCGGGCGGGCAGCTCGGCGGCCGGCGGGGTGCGGAACCCGACGCCGGAGTCCTTGATCCGCTGCTTCGCGCGGGTGATCCGCTTGGCCATGGTGGCCTCGGGCACCAGGAACGCACGTGCGATCTCCGCCGTCGTCAGGCCGCCGACGGCCCGCAACGTGAGCGGGATCTGCGCGCCGGGCGTGAGCGACGGGTGGCAGCACAGGAACAACAGCGCCAGCGTGTCGTCGGACTCCGGGGCGCGCGGCGCGTCGGCGGCGGGCGCGAGGAACTGGTCGCGCGGGATCCGGGTGCCGGCCGTGTCCTCCCGGCGCCGCCGCGCGATCTCGCTACGCAGGTGGTCGGTCATCCGCCGGTGGGCGACCCGGATCAGCCAGCCGCGCGGGTTGTCCGGCAGCCCGTCGCGCGGCCACTGCAGGGCGGCGTCGAGCAAGGCCTCCTGCACGGCGTCCTCGGCGGCGCCGAAGTCCCCGAACCGCCGCACGAGCGCGCCGAGCACCTGCGGCGCGAGGTCACGCAGCAGGCCCTCGACCGAGCCGGTCACGGCACCACCCCCGACCCGCGAGTCCAACATTCGCGACCCGCGAGTGCGACGTTCCCGCCCGCCGAGTCGCGTCTCCACGACACCGCCGTCTTGGGCCGAGACGTGGGCCGCCTCGTTGGCCGGGTCGCGAACCCACAACTCGCGGGTCCGGTGTGTTGGACTCGCGGGGTGGGAGCGTTGGACTCGCGGGTGGGCGGCGGTCACAGGTCCGGTGCGCCGAAGGCGTCCATGATCGGGCGGATCTCGACCGTGTCGCCCACCGCGTCGGCGACCCGGGCGCCGATCTCCACGGCCCGGTCGTAGCTCTCGCAGTCGAGGATCGCGTAGCTCGCCAGGACCTCCTTGACCTCCGCGTACGGGCCGTCGGTGACCTCCGGCGGGCCGCCGGCGCGCTTGCGGATCGTCTTCGTGTGCGACGGGTCGGCCAGGCCCTCGGTGCTGACGAACTCGCCCGACTCGGTCAGCTCCTTGCCCAGCTGCTCGTAGAAGTCGCAGGCGGCCTGCACCTCCGGCGGCATCGGGGCGTCCGGGTCGAAGTTGGCCAGGGCGTCCTGCCAGGCCGTCGCGTTGGTGTAGGCGAGCATCAGGTACTTCATCGTCACTCCTCGCAGCTGCCGTGCCCGGGTGGCGCGACTCGCGGAGACGTCGGAACCGTCCGCCCCGCCGGGACAGCTCACGGAAAGAAATCTACGATCGTCGCCCCGCGTCCGGCGTCCCGGGCCACCCGCGAGGCCGCGAACCCGGCCGAGCGGGCGGCGGTCAGCACCAGCGGCGCCTGCGCGTCGCTGGTCTCGACGAGCAGGTGACCGCCGGGCGCGAGCCAGGCCGGCGCGCCGGCGATGACCCGGCGCAGCACGTCGAGCCCGTCCACACCGCCGTCGAGTGCCACCCGGGGCTCGTGGAGGCGGGCCTCGGGTGGCATCAGGTCGATCGCGTCCGTGGGCACGTACGGCGCGTTCGCCACGAGCACGTCGACCCGGCCGCGGAGCGTGGCGGGCAGCGGCTCGTAGAGGTCGCCCCCGTACAGGTGTCCACCCGGGACGTTGCGGCGCGCGCAGCGCACCGCGGCCGGGTCGATGTCGGTCCCGTGCAGCTCGGCGTCCGGCACGGTGGCGGCCACCGCGGCGGCCACCGCGCCGGACC
>NZ_JBOHGB010000274.1:0-3731 GCF_050699935.1 Actinophytocola sp. | reverse complement strand
CAGTGGGCGATGGCCCGTTCGACCGCAGCGCGCAGTGTGGAGATGCTGCGGTTCCAGATCTCGGTGGAGGGATGGTGGTCGCGGCCAGGGGGTCGGCGTCGGGGTCGGATTACCCGGGTGCCTTGGTAGCCGAGGTCTCCGAGGGTCGGGGTGTTGGCCAGGAGTTCGTCGTAGCCGGCGGCGGTGAAGGCGGCGCGATCGTGGGTCTTGCCCGGCGCGGGTGCGGAGACGGCGAGCAGGCAGCCGGACAGGTCGGTGAGGACCTGCACGGAGAGGCCGGCTTTGTGGCGTTTGCCGGAGAAGTTGGCCAGGTGGGTGCCGCGGTCGGTGCGCCGGTTCCCGACCGGTACGAGGGTGCCGTCGACCAAGACCACCCGCCCGCGCAGCACCTCCGGTAACGGAGGCCGGTGGATGCAGGTGACCTGCTCGAACAACGGCAGCATCGCCCGGTAGATCCGTGACACCGTGGACTGGGACACCCCGAACAGATCCGCAGCCGCCGCCTGGTTGAGGTTCTGGCGCAGCAGCACCAGAGTCAGCACCACCCGCCAATACAACCCGAGCAACGGGGGCCGTCCTCGACGGCTCTCGGGTCCGAGCTGGTGGATCCGGGCGACCAGTTCCTGGATCTGGGCTTGATCAAGACCCGTCGTAGACTCGTACCGCAACAGCCCCACCCTGGTTCATCGTGTCTGTGAGAGGAAACGATCATGCCAGGCGGGGCTGTTGCGCTTCCCCGATGATCAACTTCTGAATAACGCTCCAACACTCGTGTCCCGCGAGTCCAACGTTCCCGACCCGCGAGTCCAACGTTCGCGTCGTTCCCGAGCGTTGGACTCGCGGTGTCGGAGTGTTGGACTCGCGGGTCAGGTCGCGGGGTCGCAGATCTCCTCGGTGCCGCCCGCCGGGTGGCGCAGCTCGAACCGGTACTCCATGCGTCGCACGGGCAGCCGCCACAGGCCGTCGGCGGCGGGCAGGGACAGCGCCGGCAGCAGCCGGGTGCCGTCCAGTGCCGGCGCGGCACGTCCGGCGTCGGCCAGCCGGAAGGTGACCGAGTCGGCCCTGACCAGGGGGCTGGTGTCCGTCACGTGGCGATCACCAGGCCCATTCCAGTCACCGGCGGCGTCGTGCGTCAAGCTGAGGCGGTGTCGACCCGTGAACTCGTCGTGCTCGGGACCGCGAGCCAGGCGCCCACCCGCCACCGCAACCACAACGGCTACCTGCTGCGCTGGGACGGGCTCGGACTGCTCTTCGACCCCGGCGAGGGCACCCAGCGCCAGCTGCTGCTCGCCGGGGTCGGCGCGCACGACGTCGACCGCATCTGCCTCACCCACTTCCACGGCGACCACTGCCTGGGCGTGCCCGGTGTCGTGCAGCGGCTCTCGCTCGACCGCGTGCCGCACCCGGTGTACGCCCACTACCCGGCGAGCGGGGCGGAGTACTTCGCGCGCATGCGCCACGCCGCCCCCTTCCACGAGGTGGCCGACCTGCGCGAGGAGCCTGTCGAGCGCGAGGGGACGCTCGCGACGGGACCGTTCGGCACGCTGGAGACCCGCCGGCTCGACCACCGGATCGACGCCTTCGGCTACCGGCTCGTCGAGCCCGACGGACGGCGAATGCTACCCGCCGAACTGTCCAGATTGGACATCAGTGGACCGGATGTCGGTGTGCTGCAACGGGAAGGCGTGCTGCGCCACCGCGGCCGGACGGTCCGCGTCGAGGAGGTCAGCGAGCGCCGGCCGGGCCAGCGGTTCGCGTTCGTCATGGACACCCGGCTCTGCGACGGGGTCTTCGCGCTCGCCGACCGGGCCGACCTGCTCGTGATCGAGTCCACGTTCCTCGAGCGGGACGCCGACCTGGCGCGTGACTACGGGCATCTCACCGCCGCGCAGGCCGCCCGCGTGGCCGCGGAGTGCGGGGTCCGCCGCCTCGTGCTGACCCACTTCTCCGGCCGCTACCCCGACTCGCGCCTCTTCCGCGACGAGGCGGCCGCCGAGTTCGACGGCGACATCGTGGTCGCCGAGGACCTCATGCGCGTCCGGGTGCCGGCGCGTCGCGAGAGCTGCCAGTAAGGACGCCTTCCTGACGTTGGGCGCCGTGAAGGACGCCTTCCTGACGTTTACCACGCGCACCGACGGTCGGGTCCGCATCATCTGACCTTTTCCACGTCTCAATCCGAATCTGCGGAGTTAGACTGCCCGTCATGCCAAAGTTGCGGATCAGCGAGGCGGCGGCGCTGCTCGGGGTCAGTGACGACACCGTGCGCCGCTGGATCGACCTGGGCCGGCTGCCGGCGGTGCAGGCCGCCAACGGGCGCATGGCGGTGGAGGGCCACGAGCTCGCCGCGTTCGTGCAGCGGCAGGCGGAGGCTCCGGAGCCGGGCATGACCGTGGCGGCCTCGGCGCGCAACCGCATGCGGGGAATCGTCACCCGCGTCCGCAAGGACGGTGTGATGGCTCAGGTCGAGTTGCGGGCCGGCCCGTTCCGGCTGGTGTCGCTGATGAGTCGGGAGGCCGCGGAGGAGCTCGGTCTCGAGGAGGGCAGCGTCGCCGTCGCCTCGATCAAGTCCACCCACGTCGTCGTCGAGATCCCGGAGTCCTGATGAGACGTTCGCCCCGGGTGGTCGTGCTGGCCGTCCTCACCGCGCTGGCCGCCTGCGGGACCGCTGATCCGCCTGCCGGGTCAGCGGAGGGCGGCGTCTCCGGTGAGGTCACCGTCTTCGCGGCGGCCTCGCTGACCGAGACCTTCACCGAGCTGGGGAAGCGGTTCGAGAAGGCGCATCCCGGTACGACGGTCACCGTCAACTTCGGCGCCAGCTCGGCGCTCGCCAAGCAGATCACCGAAGGCGCGCCGGCCGATGTGTTCGCCTCCGCCTCGCCGGCCAACATGGCCCAGGTGACCGACGCCGGTGCCGCGGCGGGCGATCCCACCACGTTCGCGCGCAACAGGCTCGTGATCGCCGTGCCCGCGGGCAACCCCGGCGGCGTCACCGGACTCGACGACTTCGCCGACCCCGGCAGGAAGATCGCCCTGTGCGCCGAGCAGGTGCCCTGCGGCGCGGCCGCGCGCAAGGCGCTGGACGCGGCGGGGGTCAGCGCCGAGCCGGACACCTTCGAGCAGGACGTGAAGGCCGCGCTCACGAAGGTCTCGCTCGGCGAGGTCGACGCGGCGCTCGTCTACACCACCGACGTGCGGGCCGCGGGCGACGATGTCGAGGGCATCGAGTTCCCCGAGGCCGGCCAGGCGATCAACGACTATCCGATCGTCGTGTGCAAGGACGCACCGAACGCCGGGGCCGCCACGGCGTTCGTCGACCTGGTCCGGTCCGCGCGGGGCCGTGCCGTGCTGTCCGCGGCCGGATTCGAGGAACCATGACGAGGCGGCGGCTGCCGGTCGTCCTTGCCGTGCCCGCGTTTCTCGGCCTGGCGTTCCTCGTCGTCCCGCTGGCCGGGCTGCTCGTGCGGGCGCCCTGGTCGACGCTGCCCGAGCGGCTGTTCAGCGCCGAGGTCGGGCAGGCGCTGTCGCTGTCGCTGGTGTGCGCCAGTCTCGCGACGGTCGTCTGCCTGGTGCTCGGTGTGCCGCTCGCGTGGCTACTGGCACGCGGCGACCTGCCCGGCCGCGGCGTGCTGCGCGCGCTCGTCACCGTCCCGCTCGTGCTGCCGCCCGTGGTCGGCGGCGTGGCGCTGCTGCTCGTGCTCGGCCGGCGCGGGCTCGTCGGCCAGTACCTGCAC
>NZ_JBOHGB010000273.1:0-3793 GCF_050699935.1 Actinophytocola sp. | reverse complement strand
GTGTCGGTGTCCACCTAACCTCGCGAGTCCAACGCCCAGGACCCGCGAGTCCAACATTCGGAACACGCGTGTTCGACACTCGAATGTCGACACGCGGCCGGTACGTTCGACTCGCCGGTCTCGAACGTTGGACTCGCGGGTCCGGAACGTTCGACTCGCCGGTCCGGAACGTTGGACTCGCGGTGTTGGGGTTAGAAGGCTGGCCAGGGGATCGCGCGGTAGTCGGCACCCGGAGTCGGGAACCGCGCCGTCCCCCGCAGCAGCTCGACCCTCGTGCACAGGGCGCGGATCTCCACCCTCGTCAGGTGCTCCGCCAGGTCCTCCCCCAGCGAACCGTCCACAGCGGACCGCAACGTGCCCAGCATGTCGTGCACGTCCTCCGGCAGCGGCTCGTCCACCCAGCCCCACAACACCGTCCGCAGCTTGTCCTCGGCGTGCAGGCAGATGCCGTGGTCCACGCCGTACACCTCGCCGTCCGTGCCGTGCAGGACGTGCCCGCCCTTGCGGTCCGCGTTGTTGATCACCACGTCCAGGGCCGCCATCATGCGGACCGCCGGGTGGTCGGAGTGCGCCAGGACCGCCGGCTCGCCGAACCGGTCGTGCGCGCGGAGCACCCGTCGCCAGCCGGCCGGGACCTCGCCGGGCGGCAGGACGTCGACGAGGTCGTCGCCCTCCTTCGTGTCCACCCACAGCTGCACCATGCCGGGACCGAACGGGCCCGCCCGAAACACGGTCGGCGGGACCAGGTGCAGGCCCGCCGCCTCCGACACCAGGTACGCGCCGACTTCCCGGCCGGCCAGCGTGCCGTCCGGGAAGTCCCACAGGGCCCGCTCGCCGGACACCGGCTTGTACACACAGTGCGCGACCGCGCCCGCGCCGCTGATCTCGCAGAACAGCGTCGCGTTGGAAGCATCCACGAGCCGGCCCTCGACCTCGATGCGTCCCCTCGTGAGCAGCTCGGCGACGGCCGGATCGGACGGCAGCAACTCAGTCCGTCTCGTCTTCGGTCCGCCGGTACCCGTTCTGTCGCGGGCACACGTGCCCGGCCGGGTCCAGCGGCTCCCCACACAGCGGGCACGGCTTGCGCCCGGCGTTGATCACCCGGTCGGCCCGCTCGGCGAACGCGCGCGCCTCGGCCGGGGTCAGGAACACTCGCACGGCGTCCGGGCCCTCCTCGGTGTCGTCGAGCACGACCGACTCGTCGACCTCGCCCTCGGTGATCGCGAGCAGCTCGATGACAACCGCGCGGGTCTCGGAGTCCCAGCCGAGCCCCATCGTCCCGACGCGGAACTCCTCCTCCACGGGCACCTTCAGCGGGTCCGCGTCGACCAGGTCGTCCGGCGTCTCGTCGGGCAGGTCGGCCCCGAACCGCCGGTGCACCTCCTCGAGCAGTGATCCGATGCGCTCGGCGAGCACGGCCATCTGCTGCTTCTCCAGCGTCACGCTGATGGTCCGGGCACTCTCCGAAGCCTGCAGGTAGAACGTCCGGTCTCCGGGTTGCCCGACCGTGCCGGCAACGAACCGATCGGGTTGGCGGAAGACATGAATGACACGAGCCATGGCACCTCCGACCCTACGGCAAACATCGCAGTCGAGCAGGCCTGTTCCCGCACCACGACGGATCTGCGGCAACGTTATCGAAGGTGGTCAAGCGGGGCCGACCGGCCCGCACCGCGCTAGGGTTCCCGCGTGGTGAAGATCGCACAGTACGGTGCCTGGGAGTCACCGCTGTCCGCCGCGCAGGTCGCCGCCGCGGACGGCCAGCCCAAGTGGGTGGACCTGCACGGCGGTCGTGTCTGGTGGGCCGAGACCAGGCCGACCGAGGACGGCCGCGTCGCCCTGCTCCACGAAGGACCCGAGGGACCAGGTGGTCGGCCGGTCGAGATTCTGCCCGCCCCGTGGAACGTCCGCAACCGGGTCCACGAGTACGGCGGCCGGCCCTGGACCGTGCTCGCGCGCCCGGGCGGTCCGCTGGTCGTCTTCACCCACTGGGCCGACCAGCGGCTCTACGCCCACGAGGTAGGCGGGTCCGGCGAGCCGCGGCCCATCAGCCCCGAACCCGCGCGCCACCACGGTGTCCGGTATGCCGACCTCTCCCCCGGGCCGGACGGCGACTCCGTGCTGTGCGTGCGCGAGACAGTCGTCGGCGACGGGCCAACCGACATCCGCCGCGATCTGGTCACGCTGCCGCTCGACGGCGACGTGCCGGGTGAGCCGCGGGTGCTCGCCGCGAGCCACCGCTTCATGTCCGGCCCGCGCCTGAGCCCCGACGGCACCCGGCTGGCCTGGATCGGCTGGGACCATCCGCGCATGCCGTGGGACGGCGCCGAGCTGTGCGTCGCGCCGCTCGGCGGCGAGCACCGGGTGCTCGCCGGCGGGCCGCGGGAGAGCGTCTGCCAGGTCGAGTGGGAGTCCGCCGGCACGCTGCTCGCGCTCAGCGACCCGGATGGCTGGTGGAACCTGTTCCGCATCGGGCTGGACGGGTCGAGCCACAACCTGGCGCCATGCACCGAGGAGCTCGGCGGACCATTGTGGACACTCGGCATGCGCTGGTTCGCGTCGCTGGGCGAGGGCCGGCACGCGGTCCTGCGCTCCGGGCGGCTCGCAGTGCTCGACGAGCGCACAGCCACGGTGACCGATGTGGACACCGACCTGACGATGTGGACGACCGACCTCGCCGTGCGCGACGGCTCGGTGGTCTCCGCCGCGGGCGGGCCGGCCACGGACCTCGCCGTCGTCACGCTCGACCTCACCACCGGCGCGACGACGACGCTGTCCGCCGAGCCGGCCGACCCGCCCAACCCGGCCTATCTCCCGATCCCCACCGAACGCCACTTCGAGGGCCCGGACGGGCGGACGATCCCCGCGCTGGTGTACCCGCCCCGCAACCAGGACTTCACCGGCCCCGAGGGCACCGCGCCGCCCTGCCTCGTCTACGCGCACGGCGGGCCCACCGGCAAGGTCCGCGCCACGCTGGACCTCGACGCCGCGTACTTCACCAGCCGCGGCTTCGGCTACGTCGCGGTCAGCTACGGCGGCTCGTCGGGCTACGGCCGCGCGTTCCGTGAGTCCCTCAACGGCGAGTGGGGCGTGGTCGACGTCAACGACTGCGCGACGGTGGCGGCCGCGCTCGCCGCGGAGGGCTCGGCCGACGGCACGCGGCTCGCCATCCGCGGCGGCAGTGCCGGCGGCTGGACCTCGGCGGCCTCGATGACCACAGTGGACACCTACCGGTGCGCCACGATCATGTTCCCGATCCTCGACATGCTCGCCTGGGTCGGCGAGACGCACGACTTCGAGTCCCGCTACCTCGACACCCTCGTCGGCACGCTGCCCGAGCACACCGACCGCTACGTCGAGCGGTCGCCGATGAACCGGACGGACAAGCTCGCCGGCCCCGTCCTGCTGCTGCAGGGGCTCGAGGACGAGGTGTGCCCGCCAGAGCAGGCCGACCGGTTCGTCGCGAGCCTCGACGGCAGCGGCGTGCCGCACGCGTACCTGACGTTCGAGGGCGAGCAGCACGGGTTCCGCCGCGCCGACACCAACCGGATCGCGCTGGAGGCCGAGCTGTCCTTCTACGGCCAGGTGTTCGGCTTCGACACCCCCGGCGTGCCGAAACTGAAGCTGCGGACGTGAGCGGGAGCGACGTAGCGTTCGCCGTCTGGACTGACGAGCCCGCGCAGGCGCGCCAGCGCCGAGCACGTGAGGAGGGAAGACGGCGAGTAGCGCAGGAACGAAGCGAACCATTCAACACCGTGAGCGGGAGCGACGCAGCGTTCGCCGTCTGGACCGA
>NZ_JBOHGB010000272.1:0-3886 GCF_050699935.1 Actinophytocola sp. | reverse complement strand
ATAGCATCCTCGTCAAGCCCGCGGGCTAGCCCGGCGCTTTCACCGGCCGATGCCGAGGTGACCGTGTCGATCACCTGAAAGATGCTCCTGGCCAGCGAGGATGTGACTGGTCGAGAGTCATTTCCGGGCTGGTCGAGGAGCACCTTTCAGGTGAAGAAGCGTAGCGGGTTGTATCCGCGGGTCGGGGTCGACGCGGCCGGGTCCGGGGTGGTGTCGCAGGCCGGTGGGGTCACATTGGTCGAGACGCTGCGGGTCAGCGGTCTGGACCAGATGTTGAGCCAGGCGCTGGCGCCGTGGCGCAAGCCGCTGGCGGTGCACGACCCGGCCAAGGTGGTGTGCGATCTGGCGTCAGCTCTGGCGCTGGGCGGGGACTGCCTGGCCGATATTGCGGTGCTGCGCGCCGAGCCGGGCCTGTATGGCGCGGTGGCCTCGGACCCGACGGTGTCGCGCACCATCGATGTGCTGGCCGCCGACGCGTCGCGCACGCTGGGCGCGATCAACGCGGCGCGGGCGGCGGCGCGGGCGCGGGTGTGGAAGCTGGCCGGTGAGCACGCCCCGGACGCCGGCGCGACCGCGGAGAAGCCGGTGGTGATCGACGTGGATGCCACGCTGGTCACCGCGCACAGCGAGAAGGAGCAGGCTCGCCCGACGTTCAAGCGCGGCTTTGGCTTCCATCCGTTGTGGGCGTTCGTCGATCACGGACCCGACGGCACAGGGGAGCCGCTGGCGGTGTTGCTGCGCCCGGGTAACGCCGGGTCGAACACCGCCGTGGACCACATCGGCGTGATCCGCGACGCGCTGCGGCAGCTGCCCTCCCACCGGCCGGGTGTGCGCCCAGGTCGGCGGGTGCTCATCCGCACCGACGCGGCCGGGTGCACCCACGACGTGCTGGACTTCCTCGCCGCCCAGCGGTTGTCCTACTCGGTGGGGTTCACCCTGCCCGATGACACCGAACAGTTGCTGGGGCGCATCCCGAAGGCGGTGTGGACGCCGGCCTACGACGCGGACGGCGACGTGCGCGACGGGGCGTGGGTTGCCGAGCTGACCGGCCTGCTGGACCTGTCCGGTTGGCCGAAGGGCATGCGCGTGATCGTCCGGCGGGAACGCCCGCACCCCGGCGCGCAGCTGCGGTTCACCGACGTCGACGGCATGCGGGTCACCGCGTTCGCCACCAACACCACCCGAGGGCAGCTGGCCGACCTGGAGCTGCGGCACCGCCGCAGGGCCCGCGCCGAGGACCGGATCCGCTGCGCGAAGGACACCGGGCTGACCAACTTGCCGCTGCACGACTTCGACCAGAACAAGATCTGGTGCGCCATCATCGCGCTGGCCTGCGAGCTGACCGCGTGGCTGCAGACCCTCGCCCTGACCGGACACCAAGCCCGCCGGTGGGAGCCCAAACGGCTCCGGCTGCGGCTGTTCTCCACCGCCGGGCGTCTGGCCGTCTCCGGCCGACGCATCGTGCTGCACCTGCCCCGCACCGGCCCGTGGAGCGGCCTGCTCGTCGACATGCTGGCCCGGCTGCGCGCCCTGCCCGCCCCCAGCGGCTGACCGCGAACCCCCCACCCCGACGACTCCTTGCCACACCCGGGCCCGTGGAACCCGGCGCCCCACCGAGCGACATCGGACGACCTGTCACACCCGACCTGCACAATCACCCGAAAGTCGGCCGCGACACAGCCGCCCAGCCCTCATCGGCCGGCGCGCGAAAGATCCGGGCTAGGACACACCTAGTTAGGCGGCCCCGGACACGGAGATAGCTGCTCCGCGCTATACGCGACCTGCCGCGCATGCTATAAGGGGGTCGTCCTGGCATGTCAGCGTTATTCGGGACGAGGATATTTTCGATCAGCGTCAATACGGCAACTCAGGAATCAGTGGTATCGATCGGTCTTGGTGCTTCGTGCTTGGCGGGGTCCACTCAAGGGAGGTAGGGCACCGTGGTTGGTAGGTTGCGAATGAGACGAGCAGGTGCTCTGGTTTCAGCGCTCATGGTCGCCAGCGTGCTGACGGCGGCGACCGGAGGTTCCGCGCAGGCACAGGTGGACGAGGATGCCGTCACCGCGTGGAATGCTAACGCCGGCGAGGCTGCGATCGCCGCGTGCATATCTCCCGTTGACAACCCGCTCCACGAATCGCGTCTCTACGCCATGATGCATCTGGCCATCCACGATGCCCTGAATGCCATAGACCGTCGCTCTCGTCCCTATGCGGTGGATTTGCAGGTAAACCCGGGAGCATCTGCGGATGCCGCCGTAGCTGCGGCTGCGCGAGACGTCCTGGTTCCGCTCATTGCTCAACTCCCTTCTCCCTTCCCGCAGGCGTGCATCGACGCGGGCATTGCCAGTGTCGATGCGGACTACACAGCCGCCCTCGGCGTGATCCCTGACGGTCCGGCCAAGACGCAGGGTGTTGACGTAGGACAAGCCGCAGCCGCAGCCATCCTCGCTCTGCGGGCCGCGGACGGATCGGATACGCCCTTGCTCGATTTTGCATACCCCCAGGGCACTGATCCAGGCGAGTATCGCTTCACACCCGGTTTCACGTTCGTATTCGCGCCGGGATGGGCCGACGTCACCCCCTTCGTGCTGAATGACAGCTCCCAGTTTCGTCCGGGTCCGCCTTATGCGGTGACCTCGAAGAAGTACACCGCGGACTTCAACGAAGTGAAGGCTCTCGGCGGCGACGACGTCACCACCCCCAGCGCGCGCACCGCCGAACAGACCGAGATCGCCCTGTTCTGGGTTGAAAGCTCCCCGCTGCAGTGGAACCGGATCGCTCGAACCGTTTCCGGCTCCGAAGGGCTGGACATGTGGGAGAACGCGCGACTGTTCGGCCTGCTCAACATGGCCCTCGCCGACGGCTACATCGGTTCCTTCGAGACCAAATCCCACTACAACTACTGGCGACCGGTCACCGCCATCCAAACCGCGGATACCGACGGCAACCCAAGTACCAGCGCCGACCCGACCTGGACTCCTCTGGTGGAGACTCCGCCAATTCCGGACTACGACTCGGCGCACTCGGTCGAGGGGGGCGCAGCCGCTGGTGTCCTCAAGCGGTTCTTCGGCACCGACGACATCGGCTTCACGACCTGCAGCTTGACGTTGCCCGCCGGAAGTACGTGCACCGATCCGTCGCCGGTGCTTCGTTCGTACACCAGCTTCTCCCAAGCTGAGGAAGAGAACGGCCTCTCGCGCATTCTTGTCGGGTTCCACTTCCGAGACGCGGTCGAAACAGGGATCAAACACGGCGAGAAGATCGGAAAGCGTGCTGCCAACCTCTACCTACGGCCCGCGCCCTGATGCCCCGGCAAGGTACGAGGATGATCTTGCCAACTCGCTGCGGTGTGCGCACGGCGAGCACGTTCCTAGTTCACCGGAATTCGGCGGTCACCGTCGCTCAGGACGTGCGCAAGCATGATGACTGGACCTACGTACAGCTTGACTTCCACTGTCGTTTACAAGGTGATTTGCTACGGACGCACCAAGCGGGCGGACACTAGGGGGAGAAGATGTCGCGTAGACGATCCAGCTTGCTCGTTGCGGTGGTCATGGTGGTGTTGGCTCCGCTCGGCGGTGTCGGCGCGTCGGCCGCACCACCACCCGCTGCAACGGACGCCACCGCAGCCACGCATTGGAACCAGATCGCGACGAGCACACTCGTCGTCTTCCCCGCGCCGGCGGGCGGTGCACCGAATGCGCTTCAGATCAACCTGGGGATGGTCCAGGGCGCGGTGTACGACGCAGTCAACGCGATCACGCCGAAGCATCACCGGCCGTATCTCCTCAAGCGGCGTTTCTCCGGTAGCGCTTCGGGGGAGGCGGCTGTCGCCACAGCGGCGTACCGCGTTCTCACCCACATCGTCTCGACCGTGCCCGCGAGT
>NZ_JBOHGB010000271.1:0-3908 GCF_050699935.1 Actinophytocola sp. | reverse complement strand
GTCCGGAGCGTTGGACACGCGGGTCCGGAGCGTTGGACACGCGGGTCCGGAGCGTTGGACACGCGGGTCCGGAGCGTTGGACACGCGGGTCCGGAGCGTTGGACACGCGGGTCCGGAGCGTTGGACACGCGGGTCCGGAGCGTTGGACTCGCGGACCGGAGCGGGGGACCCGCGTGCGGGAGTGGGGGGCTCGCGGTTAGGGGGTGGGCCAGAAGTGGTGCCAGTCGGTGGGGGTCATTCGGGATGGGTCCACGTCCTCGGCTCGGGCGGCTCGCTCCGCGGTGCGGACGTTGTCGGCGAAGCGGCGGGCCACCGCGCGCAGCTCGCCCTCCGGGTCGGTACCCGCGAGCTTCGCCAGCGCGGCCAGGTCGAACAGGCGCGAGCCGGGATCCGAGCCGCGCGGCAGCAGGTCGCCGGGCAGGCCCGCGCGGGCCGTGCGCTGCGCCAGCTTCGCCGCCAGCGCCAGGGCCGGCTGCCCCATGGCCACTCCGTCCACACTGGACTCGCGGCGCTTCTCCTGCTGCTTGAGTTCCTCCCAGCGGACCTCCTGCGTGCCCGCGTCGCGCACGGCCGGGTCACCGCCGGCGAACACGTGCGGGTGCCGGCTGACGAGTTTGGCCACCAAGCCCGCGGCCACGTCGTCGATCGAGAACGGGTCGGCCGGGTCCTCCTGCGCGATCCGCGCGTGGAACAACACCTGCAGCAGCACGTCGCCCAGCTCCTCGCGCAGCGCCGCCCGGTCACCGTCCTCAATGGCCTCCAGCAGCTCGAAGCACTCCTCCACCAGGTACTGGCGCAGCGAGTCGTGCGTCTGCTCGGCATCCCACGGGCAGCCGCCCGGCGAGCGCAGCCGGTCCATCACCGCCACCGCGTCCAGCAACCCCGCACCGTCGACCCGCGGCCCGGCAAGAACGGTCGCTCCGGCCGACACCAGGGCCGCGGCGGGTGGGGCGGTAAGATCATCGGTGACCAGCACGAACGGCCCGGGCGGCGACGACGGCAGCGGCGGCAGGCCAAGCTCGAGGCCCGGCGTCGCGTAGACGGAACGGTCGGACCACAGCAGCGGCACGGCGGCCGCCGGCAGCCGCCCGCGATCGATCAGTACGACGGTCGGGCCTGCCGTCACTGCGATTCGTCGGTGGCCGGCGGCAGTATCAGGCCCACCGTCTCGGCCTCGCTCGGCGCCACGGCCATCGCGGCCATGTCCCACACGCCGTACCGCGGGCTGACGCGGATCTCGCTGTCCTCGGCGTAGGGCTGCAACAACCGCTCGCCGACCGCGACCAGCTCCGTCGGCTGGACCTGCGGCGCCTGCGAGGTGTCGACGTTCGCGTTCGTGTCGCGCTCGCGGATCAGGCCGACGACCCACAGCGCCTGCTCGGGCGAGGGCTCGAACGCCACGACCGAGCCCTCGCTGGAGCCGAACATGGCGGTCGCCGCCAGCGCGGCGCTCTGCACGGCCGGGAACTGGGCACCCTCCTGGGCGTCGCCACCGGCCTGCGTGTCCTCGGCGATCAGCTGCGCCACGTTGTCGGGGTCGGCGGCGAACTCACGGGCCTTCGCCACCGCCTTGTCCCGCATGGACTCCGGGTTCGCGCCCGGGTCGTCGGAAACCACGGTCGTGTAGTCCATCGTGACCTGGAGCTTGTCGAAGTACTTGTTCGCCAGCTGCGCGAGCAGGATCTGGTCGGTAATGGTGTCGCGCAGGTCCCGAGCGCGGTACACCAGCTGCGTGGCCAGCGCGTCCGGCGGCACGCTGCCGTCGTTCGGCAGCTCCTCCCGGAACGGGTTCTGCGCCATCGCGTCGGCCACGTCCTCGCGCCCGACCGTGATGTTCTCCTCGCGCGCGGCCTTGACCAGCACGTCGTGCATGACCAGCTGGCTCACCGCCTCACGCGCGACCATGTCCAGCTTGCGCTGCTGCGCCAGCGGCTTGGCGGCGGGCTGCTCCCGCACGATCTTGTCGAGCAGGTTCTGCACGTCGTTGACCGAGATCGACTTGCCGTCGACGATCACGGCGGCGTTGACCTGGCTCGGTCCGGATCCGCACGCGGTCAACCCGGCGACCAGCGCGGTCAGCACGGCGATCAACACGGCAGGACGCAGCTTCGCAGGTGTCACGGCTGCCGAGTTTCTCACAGTGACTCACCCGACCGGTGCTGGGGCGATCTCCAACGAGTCGAGCAGGTTCGCACACCAGTCCAGCAGCTCCGTGTCACGCAGCTGCGGCGCACCCATCCGGCCGCCCGCCGCGCCCTCCGTCGGCCGCGGCACGGACACCAGGTTCGTCACCGCCTTGTAGTTCGCCTTGGGGTACAGGCGCTTCAGCCGCACCAGCTGCGAGTCACGCAGCTTCAGCGGGGCGAACCGGATCAGGCTGCCCTGCGTGGCGACCTCGGTGACCCCGTGCCGGCGGCACGTCTGCCGGAACGCGGCCACCGCGAACAGCCGCCGCACCGGCAGCGGCGGGGCACCGTAGCGGTCCTTCAACTCCTCCTCCACCGCGGCCAGCCCGGAAGCGTCGACCGCCGCAGCGATCTTGCGGTACGCCTCCAGCCGCAGCCGCTCCCCCGGCACGTAGTCGTGCGGGATGTGTGCGTCGACGGGCAGGTCCACCCGCACCTCGGCGAGCTCTTCCTCCTCCTCACCCGGCTCGGCGCCCGCGTGCTTGCGGAACGCCTCGACCGCCTCGCCGACGAGCCGGACGTAGAGGTCGAAGCCGACGCCCGCGATGTGCCCGGACTGCTCCGCGCCGAGGATGTTGCCGGCGCCGCGGATCTCCAGGTCCTTCATGGCGACCGCCATGCCGGCGCCCAGCTCGGAGTTCTGCGCGATCGTCGCGAGCCGGTCGTGGGCGTTCTCGGTGAGCGGGGCCTCCGGCGGGTACAGGAAGTAGGCGTACCCGCGCTCGCGCCCGCGGCCGACCCGACCCCGGAGCTGGTGCAGCTGGGCCAGTCCGAGCAGGTCGCCGCGCTCGACGAGCAGTGTGTTGGCGTTGGCGATGTCCAGCCCGGTCTCGATGATCGTGGTGCACACCAGCACGTCGTACTCGCGCACCCAGAAGCCTTCGATGATCTTCTCGAGGCGGTCCTCGTTCATCTGGCCGTGCGCCGTGACGATCCGTGCCTCGGGCACCAGTTCCCGCAGCCGGCGGGCGGCCTTCTCGATCGAGGAGACGCGGTTGTGCACGTAGAAGACCTGGCCGTCGCGCAGCAGCTCGCGCCGGATCGCGGCGCCGACCTGCTTGTCGTCGTACGCGCCCACGTAGGTGAGGATCGGGTGCCGGTCCTCGGGCGGGGTCAGGATCGTGGACATCTCGCGGATGCCGGCCAGCGACATCTCCAGCGTGCGCGGGATCGGCGTGGCGGACATGGTCAGCACGTCGACGTGGGTACGCAGGGCCTTGATGTGCTCCTTGTGCTCGACGCCGAACCGCTGCTCCTCGTCGACGATCACCAGCCCGAGGTCCTTGTAGCGGATTCCCGTCTGCAGCAGGCGGTGCGTGCCGATGACGACGTCGACCTCGCCGCTGGCGAGCCCCTCGACGACCGCTTCGGCGTCCGGGCCGTGGGTGAAGCGGGACAGGCCCTTCACGTTGACCGGGAACGACTGCATCCGATCGACAAACGTGTTCAGGTGCTGCTGGCCGAGCAGCGTGGTCGGCACCAGGACGGCGACCTGCTTGCCGTCCTGCACGGCCTTGAACGCGGCGCGCACGGCGATCTCGGTCTTGCCGTAGCCGACGTCGCCGCAGATGATCCGGTCCATCGGGACGCCACGACGCATGTCGGCCTTGACCTCGTCGATGGCCGCCATCTGGTCGGGCGTCTCGGTGAACGGGAACGCGTCCTCCAGCTCGCGCTGCCACGGGGAGTCCGCGCCGAACGCGTGCCCGGGCGCGGACTGGC
>NZ_JBOHGB010000270.1:0-3964 GCF_050699935.1 Actinophytocola sp. | reverse complement strand
GGCGACGGCCGACTCGCTCGCCGCCTGGGGCATGCCGGCCGACGACGTCGAGCGGCTCACCGCGGACGCGCGGAACGGTGCCGTGTGTTGATCGAATTCTGTGCCGGGAGGAGGCGCATTTGTGACATCATCGTCAGAACGGCTGATGCCGACCGTTCCGGCAGACGGAGGATCCTTACATGAGTCCACGCGGCAACAGTGCCAAGGGGCGTGCGGTCATCGCCCCTTCCGCGTCGCAGAAGGAGCGGCGCGGCGTCGGTCCGATGACTCCGAAGGGCCACGAGCGCCGCTCGGAGATTCTGCGTGCGGCTCGCAAGGTGTTCGAGAAGCGGGGTTTCCTGGACAGCAGGGTTGCCGACATCGTCGCCGCCGCGGACGTCGCGCAGGGCACCTTCTACACGTATTTCGACTCGAAGGACGCGGTCTTCGTCGAGGTCGCGCAGCAGGTGATCGAGTCGATGATGGAAGACCTGCACGCCGGATACGTTCCGGACATGGATCCGGTCGAGCGTATTCGGCGCGCGATGGTGCGGTTCATCGACGCGTTCCGCCCGAACGCGGTGATGATCGGGCTCATCGAGCAGGTCGGCACGTTCACCCCCGAGATGCGCAAGCTTCGCCTGCGGCTCCGTGAATCCTTTGTAGACAGGTCGGCCCGCGGTATCCGGCGGATGCAGGCGGACGGGATCGCCGATCCCGACATCGACCCGGTGACCGTCGCCGAGGTGCTCGGCGCGATGCTCGACCAGACCTGTTACATCTGGTTCTTCCTGGGCAAGAAGTTCGACCGCGACGAGGTCGTCGAGACGCTCACCACCGTGTGGGCGCGGGGAATCGGGATCAAGGGCGCCTGAGCGGTGATTTCGGTTTCGCCACGGTGAGACTTGCCACCGGATTTGATATTGACATCGGTGTCGAAAAAAGGTTGAGTTCGGGACGTGACGACAGATCCGGCCGCGACGAAGGATTTCGTGCTCCTCGAGCGGAGCGACGGAATCCTGACGATCACGCTGAACCGGTCCCGCGTGAAGAACGCGATGACGTGGGACGGGTGGACCCGGCTGCGCGACGCGGTGTGGTCGGTCGATCCCCTGTCCGACCGGGTCGTCGTGATCACCGGCGCGGGCACGGACTTCTGCTCGGGCGCGGACCTCGGCGGGCCGGCCACCGGCGGGCACCAGGTGGACGACATGCGCATCGTGGCCGATGCCTGCCTCGCCCTGTACCGGCTGCCGATGCCGACGATCGCGCGCGTGGACGGCGTGGCGGTGGGCGCGGGCATGAACCTCGCGCTGGTCTGCGACTTCGTGCTCGCCTCGAGCCGCGCCCGGTTCGCGGAGATCTTCGTCAAGCGCGCCATGTCGGTGGACTTCGGTGGCTCGTGGCTGCTGCCGCGCCTGGTCGGCCTGCGCCGGGCCAAGGAGCTGGTGTTGCTCGGCGACACCATCGACGCCGCCCAGGCGATGGAGATCGGGCTGCTGCACCGCGTCGTGGATGCCGACGAGCTGGACAAGGCGGTCGCGGAGTTGGCCGACCGGCTCGCCGCCGGGCCGCGACTGGCGATGGCGGGCTCCAAGGCGCTGCTGGGCGACGCGTTCGACGTGTCGCTGTCGCGGGCGCTGGAGGAGGAGGGCCGGGCACAGGCGGTCAGCATGTCGTCGCCGGATGCCGTCGAGGCGATCGAGGCGTTCGCGCAGAAGCGGCCGGCGAACTTCCGGCGGCCCGGCGGCTCGGCGACCGAGGAGGAACGATGAAGGTCGAGGACACCGTCTCGCTGGTGACCGGGGGCGCGTCCGGGCTGGGGCTCGCGACCGCCCGCCAGCTCGTGAAGTCCGGTGGCCGGGTGGTGATCCTGGACCTCCCGACCTCCGCCGGCGCCGGCATCGAGGCGGAGCTGGGTGGCGCGGTGCGTTTCGTGTCCGGCGACGTCACCTCCGAGGAGGACGTCGCGCGCGCACTGGACGTCGCGGCCGAGCTCGGCTCGCTGCGCATCACGGTGAACTGCGCCGGCACGGGGATCCCGGCCCGCACGATCGGGCGGGACGGGCCCGCGCCCATGGACGGGTTCGTGCGGACGGTGACCGTGAACCTGTTCGGCACGTTCAACGTGATCCGCATGGCCGCGGCGCGGATGGCCGGGATCGAGCCGGTGGACGGCGAGCGGGGCGTGGTGGTCAACACCGCGTCGGTGGCGGCGTTCGACGGTCAGATCGGGCAGGCCGCGTACTCGGCGTCGAAGGGCGGCATCGTGGGCCTGACGCTCCCGGTGGCCCGTGACCTCGCCTCGGTCGGCATCCGCGTCGTGACGATCGCGCCCGGCCTCTTCGACACGCCGCTGCTCGGCACGCTTCCCGAGGAGGTCCGGGACTCGCTCGGCCGGCAGGTGCCGCACCCGAGCCGGCTCGGCCAGCCCGCCGAATATGCCGCGCTCGTGCAGCACATCGTGGAGAACCCCATGCTGAACGGCGAGACGATCCGGCTCGACGGGGCGATCCGGATGGCGCCCCGCTGACCGGCCGAACCGAGGACTGAGCAGATGTCGGAGCAGAAGTCCGGGCAGATGTCGGGGGCGTTCCACCCGCCACCGGAGCACGAGGAGTTCCGCGGCGTCCTGCGCAAGCTGACCGAGTCACGCGTGCCGCTCGGGTGCGCACCCGCGCCGGCGGCGGCCGACGCGGGCGACCGCGAGCTGTGGCAGACCCTGGCCGGTGAGTTGGGTCTTGCGGGGCTGGTCGTGCCGGAACGGCACGGCGGCGGCGGGTTCGGTCGGCCGGAGCTGGCGATCGCCGCGGAGGAGCTGGGCCGGGCGGTGGCCGGCGGTCCGCTGTTCGCCTCGGCCGTGCTCGCCACGGAGGCGTTGCTGGCGACCGGTCCGGACGCGACCGCGGCCGAGGTGTTGCCCGGGCTGGCGGCCGGGGAGCGGGTGGCGGCGCTCGCCGTGGTCGAGCGGTCGAGACGCTGGCAGCCCGACGGCATCGAGACGACCGTGGGGGAGCGGGCGCGGCTGCGCGGGGTGAAGGAGGCGGTGCTGGGCGCCGCGGAGGCGGACGTGCTGGTGGTCGCGGCGCGCGGGCCGGACGGGCTGTCGCTGTTCCTCGTCGAGCCGGGCCAGGGCGTGGCGGTCGAGGCCCGCGAGGTGCTGGACCCGTCCCGATCCATCGCGCGGGTGGTGCTCACGGACGCGCCCGCGCGGCCGGTCGGCCGTGCCGGGGAGGGCTGGCCCGCCGTCGAGCGCGCGTTGGAGGCGGGTGCGGTGTTCCTCGCCGCCGAGCAGGTGGGCGGCAGCCAGGCGCTGCTCGACGCCGCCACGGAGCACGCGGGTACCCGGGTCCAGTTCGGCCGGCCGGTCGGGCAGTTCCAGGGCGTGAAGCACCGGCTGGCGGACATGGCCGTGCGAACCGAGCTCGGCCGCGCCGCCGCGACCTGGGCGGCATGGCAGGAGCCGGGCAGCGGGCCGGCCCGGCTCGGCGCGGCGGTCGCCCGGGCCCACTGCGCGCAGGCGTACCTGCAGACCGCGCTCGACGCGATCCAGGTGCACGGCGGCATGGCGATCACGTGGGAGCACCACGCGCACCGGTTCCTGCGCCGAGCGCGCGCGGACCTGGACGTGCTGCCCGGGCCGGCCGAGCAGCGTCGCCTGCTCGAGTCGATGATCGGGACGGGGGTCTGAGATGGCGACCGAGATGCCAGTCGACGTGACCGGAGCGGACCTCGACGAGCTGGCCGCCCGGGTGCGGAGCTGGCTCGACGCACACCTGCCCGCCCACTGGCGCCGCGCCGCGCTCGACGGCGACCGGCGCGCGCTGGCGGAGATCACGAGAGACGAGGCGACCACCCGCGCGTGGTACGCGGAGCTCGGCGACTCCGGGCTCGCCACGCCGGACTGGCCGGTCGAGTCCGGCGGGCTCGGGCTCGCCGCCGACGCCGCGGCCGTGGTCCGCGACGAGCTGGCGCGGCTGCACGC
>NZ_JBOHGB010000269.1:0-4054 GCF_050699935.1 Actinophytocola sp. | reverse complement strand
GTGCGCGGGAAGGCCGCAGTGGACTAGGCCATCCAGCGCACTGCTTTTTACCGTGTCCACCGTCCGCGGCGCTAGTGCCCTACGCCGGTCACGTGACCGGAATATGACCGTCCTCGGACATCGGTGCGCGACTTTCCGCCACCGAGACGGCCGCGAGCGCCAGCCGGCGCGCCGCCTCACGCAGGGTGTCCGGCGCCTCGGTGTAGGGCAGCCGCAGCCAGCGTTCGAGTCCGCCGTGCGGCGCGAAGAACGAGCCGGGCACCACCCGCACGCCGAAGTTCTGCGCCACCGCCGCGATCCGGCTGCTCACCGGAGCGGGCAGCCGGCACCACAGCGACAGCCCGCCGGGAGGCAGCCGGAACGACCAGTCGGGGCACTCGGCCCGCACCGCGTCGGCGAGCGTGTCGCGATGCGCGGCGAGCCGCGTCCGGCGCTCCACGAGTGCGTCCCGTGGACCGGCGAGCAGCTCGGCGACGACCAGCTGCTCGAAGACCGGCGAGCCGAGGTCGAGCCCGCGCCGGGCGGCGACGAGCCGGTTGACCAGCTCCGCGGACGCGCGAACCCAGCCGATCCGTAGCCCACCCCAGTACGACTTGCCGGCCGACCCGGTGGCGATCACGAGGTCACCGGCGAACGCGCCGAGCGGTGGCGGCGCCGGGCCGTCCTCGAAGTCCAGCTCGACCTGGGTCTCGTCGATGACGACCGGGGTCCGCGCCCGGCGCAGGGCCGCGCCGAGCCGGGCGCGGCCGGCCTCGTCGAGCCGGAAGCCGGTCGGGTTCTGGAAGTCGACGATCAGGTACGCGAGCCGCGGCGCGGACTGCCGCAGCGTCGCCTCGACGCCCTCGAGGTCCCAGCCGCCGTCGCTCATCGCGACCGGCACCGGGATCGCGTGCGCGGCGCGGACCGCCTCGATCGCGTTCGGGTAGGTCGGCTGCTCGATCAGTACCCGTTCGCCCGGGCCGACCAGCAGCCGCAGCGCCATCGCGAACCCGTGATGGGCGCCGTTGGTCACCAGCACCTCGTCCGGCGAGGTCGGCAGGCCGCGCTCGGTGTACCGCTCGGCGATGCGCTCGCGCAGCTCGAGCACTCCCCGCTCGTGGTAGCCGTGCCCGGTCAGCTCGGCGGCGAGCCGGGGCAGCACGGCCTCCGCCGCCGCGGCCACGCCCGGGATCGACGACGGCACCGCGCGGGCGAGGTCGATCACCCGAGGCGGCGTCTCACGCTCGTCGAGGGCACCGCCGAAGGACGCGCCCCGTGGCACCGCGGTCCACGAGCCCGCGCCGCGCCGGCTGACCACGAGGCCGTCGACACGCAGCCGCTCCCAGGCCGCGGCGACCATCGTGCGGCTCACGGCGAGGGCGGCGGCCAGCTCGCGCTCGGGCGGCAGGCCCGTGCCCGCCGGCAGCCGCCCGTCGAGCACCAGCAACCGGATGCCGGCGGCCAGGTCGGTGGCGCCGTGCCGGGAGCCCCGCCGGCGCCACGTACCGAGCAACTGGGCCAATCTTCGGGCATTCACCCGTCCACCAGGTGGGACAGTCGCCGTCATATGACCAATTCTTGCAGATTGGTTATTGATGTAGAAGACCAAACGTCCTGAGGATAGCCACGTGGCACAGCTCGACCTGAGACCGGTCCCGGTGACGACCCGGCCGCTGCGCCGGGTCACGCAGCTCGCCGGCGGGCTCGTGCTCTACGGCGTGAGCATGGGGCTGATGATCCGCGGCGGCCTGGGCCTCGACCCGTGGGACGTGCTGCACGAGGCGCTGTCGCGACGGACCGGGCTGACGTTCGGCACGGTGACCGCGATCGTCGGCGCGCTGGTCCTGCTGTGCTGGGTCCCGCTGCGCCAGCGGCCGGGAGTCGGCACGGTGGCCAACATCGTGCTGATCGCGCTCGCCGTCGACGCCACGCTCGCGCTGGTCGGCCAGGCGGACGCGATGGCCCCGCGGATCGTGCTCATGGTCGCCGGCGTCGTGCTCAACGCGCTCGCCACCGCCGCCTACCTCGGCGTGCGGCTCGGCCCCGGCCCGCGCGACGGCCTGATGACCGGGCTCGTCGAGCGCACCGGCGTGTCGGTCCGGGTGATCCGCACCGGCATCGAGCTGACCGTGCTGGCCACCGGCTGGCTGCTCGGCGGCACGGTCGGGGCCGGCACCGTGCTGTACGCGCTGGCCATCGGTCCGCTCACGCAGGCGTTCCTTCCGCTGGTGACCTGGCGGGGCACAATCGTGCGGTGACCGCCTGGACCTGCCCGAACTGCGACCGCCGGTTCGGCCGGCGCAACCAGTCGCACGAGTGCGCGCCCGCGATGACGCTCGAGGATTACTTCGCCGCCGACGGGCCGCCGTTCGAGCGGCCGATCTTCGACGCGGTGCACGGCCACCTGACGACGCTCGGTCCGCTGCACCTCGAGCCGGTGTCGGTCGGGCTGTTCTTCAAGCGGTCCCGGACGTTCGCCGAGCTGCGGCCGATGACCCGGTGGATGGTCCTGTCGTTCATCCTGTCCCACCGGGTCGACGACCCGCGGATCACCAGACAGGTCACGATCTCCGGCAGCCGCGTCTACCACCAGACGAAGCTGCACGGCCCGGACGACGTCGACGGGCAGGTCCGCGACTGGCTCACCGACGCCTACCTCTCCACCCCGCTCTAGCCGGCTAGCTCGCTTTCGCCAGCCGCGCCCGCACCTCGGGGTAGGTCAGCCCGTGCGCGGCGAGCACCTCCGCGGTGCTCCCGGTTCCGGCCGCGAGCGCCAGCAGCATGTGCTCGTCGCTGATCCGGCGGTCACGGCGGTCCATGGCCTGGCGCAGCGTCCGCACCAGCAGCTCGCGCGCATCCGGGCCGAACGGCCGGTGCCCGCGCCGCGCCCGGCGCGGCTCGACCAGCGCGTCCGCGCCGTGCTCCCGCTCGACCCGCTCGACGATCGTGTCCACGTCGATGCCGAGCGACCGCAGGGCGTCGGCCTCGGTGTCGGTCAGCCCGCCGCGGCGGCGGATCGCGGCGAACGCCTCGACCAGCACCTCGCGGGTCAGTCCGGCCGAGGAGAGGATCTCGGCGGACCGGGTGTCCGTGCCCAGCAAGGCGAGCATGACGTGCTCGCCGGTGACCCGCGGCGCGCGCTCGCGCTCGGCCTCGCCGACCGCGTCGGTCACGACCCGCCGCGCCTGCTTGGTGAACCGTTCGAACATGTCAGGACCTCCCGTGCTTCTTGTGCACCGCCTGCCGGCTGACGCCCAGCTCGGCCGCGATCTCCTGCCACGACCAGCCGTTGGTGCGTGCGTTGCGGACCTGCACCGCCTCCAGCCGCTCCAGCAGCGTGCGCAGGGCGGCGACGGCGCGCAGGCCCACCTTCGGGTCCCGGTCACCGGCCGCGTTCGCCAGTTGTGTCGCCTCGCTCATGCCGTCAACTTACGTTGACATGTCAGCTATGTCAACCCAGGTTGACGGTACGATGTTGATCATGAATGCGGTACCCCAGGTCGAGGTCGCCGAACGGGCCGGTGCCGGTGCGTACGGCGAGCACCGGCCGAGCGAGGGCGTGGTCTCGGTGCTGCCGAACGCGGTCGTGCTGCTCGACGGCGCGACCTCGCCGCGGCCCGGGCCGCGCGGCGGCGGCTGGTACGCGAGCCTGCTGGCGGGCGAGCTGGTGGGGAGACTCACCGGCTACCCGGGGATGGACCTCGCGGACCTGCTCGCGGCGGCGATCCGCGCGGTGGCCCGCGAGCACGGCCTGGCCTCGGGCGAGTCGCCGTCGAGCACGGTGGCGCTCGTGCGGTGGGACGACGAGGCCGTCGAGGGCCTGGTGCTCGCGGACAGCCCGGTCGTCGCGGTCACCGGTGCGGGCGTGCACGTGCTCACGGGCGGGTGCCGGGCGGAAGCCGATCCGGACGCCGCCTACGAGGCGAGCCGGGCGACGTGGCCGCGGGCGGCGGTCCTGCGGGTGCTGCTCGCGAGCGGCGGGGTGTCCCGCGCGATCGGCGGCGACCCGATCCTTCCGGACTGGGCGACCGTCGCGGACGTGGTGGCGCGGCGAGGCGCGGGCGCGGTGCTGGAC
>NZ_JBOHGB010000268.1:0-4127 GCF_050699935.1 Actinophytocola sp. | reverse complement strand
GTGCTGGTGTCCGTGGCCGCCGTGCGCGGGCTGCGCCGGCTGGAGCGCACCGGCTCGGGCCTGCGCGTTGGCGCGGCGGTGACCCTCGCCGAGCTGGCCGAGCACCCCGACGTGCCGGCCGCGCTGCGGGATGCGGTCCGGACCATCGCCTCGCCACAGATCCGCAACGCCGCGACGGTCGCCGGCAACCTGGTCCAGGCCAAGCGCTGCTGGTTCTTCCGCAACGGCTTCGCCTGCTACAAGCGCAACGGCCCGACCAGCCCCTGCTACGCCGTGCTGGGCGACCACCGCTTCCAGCACGCCGCGATCGACGCCCACCGCTGCCAGGCCGTCACGCCGTCCGACCTCGCCACCGTACTGGTGGCGCTGGACGCGACCGTGGAGATCACCGGGCCGCGCGGTACCCGGGTGGTGCCGGCGGGCGGCTTCTACACCGGGCCCGGCGAGACCGTCGTACGCACCGACGAGCTGGTGAGCGCGGTCGAGATCCCGCCCGCGACGCTGGACCGGCGGGCCGCGTTCACCAAGCTCGCGCTCTACACCGGGGACTTCGCCACCGCGTCGGTGGCCCTCGCGGTCGACCTCGCCGCGGACGGGCACTGGACCGACGTGCGGATCGTGGCCGGCGCGCTCGCACCGACGCCGTGGCGGGCACGCGCGGCCGAAGCGGCGCTGCGCGGCACCACGCCGACCGTCGCCGAGGTGCGCCGGGCCTTCGACGCGGACCTCGACCGGCACGCCCATCCGTTGCCCGGCAACGCATGGAAGCTCGACGCGGCGGCCGGACTGCTGGAGCAGGCCACCGAGCAGATCACGGAGCGGACCCTCGCACAGGCCACTCAGCAGGTCACTCCGCGGAGCGGATGACGTCCAGCTGGCGCTCCCACATGGCGAGCACCGCGGGCGGGTCGGGGTCGACCACGGTGAACGTGATGCCGCTGGTGACCGGCAGGCCCTCGTGGCTGTCGGTTTCCACCCGCTCGACCCGCAGCTCGAAGCAGTCCAGCCCGGCCGCGGGGTCCGCGCGCAGCGTCCGCGCGCGGCCGCGCAGGTAGTACACCGCCCCCGCGGCGACGTGACAGAACAGCACGGGCGAGCCGGCGGCCAGGTTGCGTGACGTCGAGCTGCCCGACCACAGCCCGAGCCGGATCGTGCGCGAGTCCAGCACCAGCAGCTCGCCCGCGCTGACCATGCACGGCCGGACCAGTCCGTCCGGGTCGACGGTGACCAGCACGAACCCCAGGCCCAGCTTGCCCGCCAGGTCGGCGCCGTCGAACGTGGCCGCCACGACCTCCGGGATCTCCTCCCCCACCACCCGTGACACGCGGTCGTCCCCCTTTCCTACTGCACGTGACCGTCGAGCGGCCGCTCGAGCAGGCTGTCGCCGCCCCAGCGGCGGACCAGCGCGTGCTCGACGCCGAACAGGTCGAGCACCCGGCCGACGGTGTGGTCCACCATGTCGTCCAGGTCGCGCGGCTTGGCGTAGAAGGCCGGCACCGGGGGGACGATCATCACGCCCAGCCGGGCCAGCTTCAGCATGTTCTCCAGGTGGACGGCGTTGAGCGGGGACTCGCGAACCAGCAGCACGAGCTTGCGCTGCTCCTTGAGCACCACGTCGGCGGCGCGCGCCACCAGGTTGTCGGCCAGCCCGTTCGCGATCGCGGCCAGGGTCTTCATGCTGCACGGGGCGATGACCATGCCCGCGGTGAGGAACGAGCCGCTGGAGATCGCCGCCGCCTGGTTCTCCACCCGGTAGGTGCGGTGCGCCAGCGCGAAGACGTCCTCGGGCCGGCGGCCGGTCTCGATCGCGATGGTCTTGCGCGCCCACTCCGACGCGACCAGGTGCGTCTCGAACCGGCTGCCGGCGAGCACCTCCAGCAGCCGCACCCCGTAGATCGCGCCGGTGGCCCCGGTCATGCCGATGACGATCCGGTTGGCCGTCATGCGCTCGCCTCCGAGCCGACGGAGCCCGCCGAGCCGACCGAGCCGGCGGTGCCGACCGGTTCCTCCGAGCTGTTGATCAGCGTCCAGATCAGCCGCCGCTTCTCGACGAACTCGGCCATGCTCTTGGTGTCCGCGGCCGGCGGGCGGGGCCGGGGCAGGTCGATGTCCACGATCTCCCGGACCCGTCCCGGGCGCGCGGCGAGCACGACCACCCGGTCGGCCAGGTACACCGCCTCGTCGAGGTCGTGGGTGACGAACAGGACCGTCTTCCTGGTCGACTCGTTGATCTTCAGCAGCTCCTCCTGCATCCGCTCCCTGGTCTGCGCGTCGAGCGCGCCGAAGGGCTCGTCCATCAGCAGCACGTCCGGACCGCGGGCCAGCGCCCGGGCGAGACCGACGCGCTGCTGCATGCCGCCGGAGAGCTGGTGCGGGTAGTAGTGCTCGAAGCCGGCCAGCCCGACCAGGTCCAGGTGCTCGGCGGCCACCCTGGTCCGCTCCGCCCGGCCGACGCCCTTGGTCTCCAGTCCGAACTCGACGTTGCGCTGCGCGGTCCGCCACGGCAGCAGGCCGGCATGCTGGAACACCAGCCCGCACGCGAAGGACGGCTTGGTGACCGGCTCACCGTTGAGCTCCACCACGCCGTGCTCCGCCGGCAGCAGGCCGTGGATGATCTTGATAAGGGTCGTCTTGCCGCACCCGCTCGGCCCGATCACCGCGACGAACTCCTGCCCGTGCACGTCGAAGGTCACGTCGACGAGCACCGGCACCGGTGGACCGTCCACTGAGGACGCCGATTCGGCGGCCCGGCCGCGGCGCCGGCCGTTCGTCTGGCGGCGGAACTGCTTGCCGATGCCGTTCAGGCTCAGCTGCACGTCGTTGTCGACCATCTGTCTCTCCTTCGTCTCCTATCCCGCGGCCCGCGCCGTCAACGCCGCCCGGCGAGTGCTCACCACGACGAGGCCGGCCACCAGCAGCGCCACCGGCACCAGCACCGCACCGCCGACCCCGACCAGGTCCGCGAGTCCGCCGTCGACCACGGCGGCGAGCGGCCGGATGCCGAGGAACAGCACCGCCCACAACGCGAGAACCCGACCCCGGACGGCCTCGGGCACGGCCCGCTGGATCGAGGTGGTCAGCGCCGTCTGGCCGAGCACGAAGCCCGCGCCGCCCAGCACGAGCCCGACGACGACCACCGGAAAGCTCGGCACGTTACCGAACACCACGAGCGCGGCCGCGAGCACGCCGAACCCGACGACGGTGGCCGGCCCGTCGCCGATCCGGCGGATCACCGACACCGCCAGCACGATCATCACCGCGCCGCCGATCCCGAACGCCGACACGAGCACGCCAACAGACGCGTCGCCGACGCCGAGCGCGTGCGCGACCGGTGCGGACAATACGTTCACCGCGTCGATCGCGAACCCGACCGCGCCCACCATGAGCAGCCGGGCCGCCACCGGCCAGTGCTCGCGCAGGTACCGCACCACCGACGCGGTGGCCGCGGTGCGGCGCAGCGCCGGGCGGGTGCGCGGCCTCGTGCACAGCAGACCGATCAGCATCGCCACGTAGCTGCCGGCGTTGGCGCCGAACGTCACCACCGGGCCGGCCGCCACCAGCGTCCCGGCGCCGAGGGCCGGGCCGACCGCGCGGGAGAAGTTGTAGGTCAGCGACTGCAGCGCCACCGCCCCGGGCAGGTCGGCGCGCGGCACGAGGGACGGCACGAGCGCGTGGATCAGCGGCACGCTCAACGCCTGCGCGCAACCGGTCACCGCCACTCCGGCGTAGATCGGCAGGATCCCGTAGCTGTCGTCCGCGACCACCACGACGAGCCACACCGCGCCGAGCAGGCCGACCGACTGCATCACGATCAGCAGCCGCCGCCGCTCGAACCGGTCGGCGAGCTGGCCCGCGATCGGCGCCAGGAGCACGTAGCCGCCGTACTGCGCCACGGTCACCCCGCCCACCGCGGTCGCCGACCCGGTCAGCTCGAAGATCAGCAGCACGGCGCTCATCGACTGCAGCCAGGTGCCGGTGTTCGACACCAGGCTGCCCCAGAAGAACGGCCCGAACCGCGGATCCACGACCAGCGCGCGCACCAGCCGGGGCGGGTCGGCCGAGCCGGTGGCGGCCGGGGCGGCTGTGACCGTGTCGGTGACCGAGCCGGCGCCGGCCGGCTCGGTGAC
>NZ_JBOHGB010000267.1:0-4134 GCF_050699935.1 Actinophytocola sp. | reverse complement strand
GCCGGGCCCGAGGCGGCGCAGGTCGTGCTGGCGAACAAGGACAAGGCGTACTCCCAGCAGGGCTGGACCTACTTCATCGGCCCGTTCTTCAACCGCGGCCTGATGCTGCTGGACTTCGACGAGCACCTCTACCACCGCCGGCTCATGCAGCAGGCGTTCACCAGCGAGCGCCTGGCGGCCTACCTCGGCCGCATCGGCGAGGTGGCCCGGCACGGGCTGGCGGGCTGGCGGCCGGACGAGCGGTTCGCCGTGTACCCGGCGCTCAAGCGGCTCACGCTCGACATCGCGACCGCCGTGTTCATGGCCGGCGAGCTCGGCGCGGACAGCTCCCGGCTCACCCGCGCGTTCGTCGACACGGTGCGGGCCGGCACCGCGCTCATCCGGCTGCCGGTCGGCCGCTGGGGCGCGGGGCTGCGCGGCCGCCGGGTGCTGGAGGACTACTTCCGGCGCGGCCTGCCGACCAAGCGCGCCTCGGACTCCGACGACCTGTTCGCCGCCCTGTGCCACGCCCGCACCGACGACGGCGAGATGTTCAGCGACGACGACGTCGTCAACCACATGATCTTCCTGATGATGGCCGCGCACGACACGTCGACGATCACCACGACCGCGGTCGCCTACTACCTCGGCAAGTACCCGGAGTGGCAGGACAAGGTGCGCACCGAGTCGCTCGCCCTCGGCGACGGACCGCTCGACACGGCCGCGCTGGACCGGTTGCCCGCACTGGACCTGGTGATCAAGGAGTCGCTGCGGCTGGTGGCGCCGGTGCCCACGCTGGTGCGCAAGACCGTGGCCGACACCGACCTGCTCGGCCACTACGTGCCGGCGGACACGCTGGTCGTGGTCACCCCGTGGGTCAACCACCTGCTGGCGGAGTACTGGCCGGACCCGCACCGGTTCGACCCCGAGCGGTTCGCCGAGGGGCGGCGCGAGGACAAGGTGCACCGCTTCGCGTGGATGCCGTTCGGCGGCGGGGTGCACAAGTGCATCGGCATGCACTTCGGCATGTACGAGGTGAAGTACCTGGTGCACGAGCTGGTCCGGCGGTTCGAGTGGACGGTCCCGCCGGGCTACTCCGTCCGCTGGGACCCGACCGCCCTGCCCGTGCCCACCGACGGCCTACCCGTGGACCTCCGCGCTCGCTGACCCGCGCGTTCCCCGCCTCTACCGGTGCCGCACAGGTTCCCCGTGCTCCAGGTACGAGGTCGTGCCGGTGGCGTAGGCACGGTGTGCGTTGGTCAGGCGGCGCTCCAGCCGTGTGATCACGTAGCGAGCCAGGTTTGCGACGGCGACCCACTCGGTCCGGTCGATCTCGACGCCATCGAGGCGGATCGCCTGCTCGTCATGGCCGAGCGGACCGCAGTCGAAGACGTAGAGGATCTTGTCGCCCTCCGCGTCGCTCGGGGCCCAGTCGTGCACCAGCAACCGCCGGACGGCTCGCTCCACCCCAACTCCTCACGCACCTCGCGTTCACACGCCGCCGCCGGCGACTCGCCCCGGTCGACGTAGCCACCCGGAATGTCCCACCGGTTGCCGTAGGTCTTGCGCACGAGCAGGACCTTGTCGCCGTGCACGAACAGTGCTCCCGAGGCGAGCCGGGGCGTCGCGAACCCGTCCGCGGGGCTGGTCACCGCACCGACCCGGTGACCCGTTGCGCGAGCTTCTCCAACTCGACCGAAGGTCTCCCGACAGACCGCTGAACGAGGTTCGTCACGACCTTTCGAGACAGGTAGTGGTGGCGCACGTGTTCCGGCGCCATCCGCTCGGCGTCCGGCACCGTGTGCAGCGCGTCGTCGCGCCGCCCGGTCATGCTGGACGCCCGCGCGCGACGTCGAGCAGGTGCCGAGCCCGCCGCTCGACCGGAACCGCGCGGGTGTCGAGCGACCGACCATTGCTCAGCACGGTCCCCAGGTCGCCCAACTCCGCGGCGACGTTGACCCTGTGGATGGCCACGTTGGTCGGACCGAACGCGGTCCACAGATGATTGGCATCCCGCCCCAACCGCTGGGCCGCACGGTCCGCCTCCCGCAGGTAGCCAGCCGCCTTCACACCATCGCCGAAGCGGGCCGCGGCCATCGCACCCGCCAGGAACAGCATGCCGTAGACCGACATCGCTGCCTGGTCGTCGCCGACGTCCCCCTCCAGTTCCTGTGCACCGGACTCGACCAACCGCATGGCCGCCTCAAGCTGCCCGGTCGCAGCAAGGGCGAACGCAACTGAGCGCACGAGCGACGCACGGATGGCAGGACTGTCCGATCTCTCTGCCGCCATCAGTCCACGATCAGCCGCCAGCCAGGCGAGGTTCGCATCGCCGGTCTTCGACAGGACGGCCGCGGCGACCTGATACGACAACGCCAGCAGTCCGCAGGCCTCGACCCACTCCTGGCCCGAACAAGCCTGTACGGCCCCTGCGCATCGACGAGAACTGTTCGATGTCGCTCAGCGACACCGGTTCGGCGTCCCTCGCCGAACCGGAGCCCGACGCTCGGTGCGAGTAGTCCGCGAGAACAGCATGCAGTTCAGCGACCGCGGGTGACCGCGGATGCACGGAGTTCGCGTCGACGAGACCACTCGAAGCATGGCGGGCATACTCGACGGCATCAGGTGCCGTAAGCAGTTCCTCGATCGGGGCCTCGAAGAAACGCTCCAGGAGACGTGCGGTCGGTGGTCGCAACTGGTCGGGCGCGAACTGGCCGGCGGCAAGTCGCTGCACATGGCGGTAACTCAACGTGCCTGGCTCGCCGCTGCGCCGAGCGAACGCCTCCCGTTGCTCGGTGAACTCCTCGAAGCTCAGCCGGCGTTGCCTGATGCGCTTCCAGCCCCGTGCGCGCCATTCTCGTACCCACTCGCTCACCACACTCGACAGTCGATCGACGACCAAGAGTAACCTCACGTCAGGTCCGCGGCTCCAGCGAGCGCAAGGGCTCGGGCAGGTCCTCGGTGTGCACGACGCCGAGCCGCCGGGTCGCCCGGGTGAGCGCCACGTACAGGTCGGCGGGGCCGGACGGCTCGCCCGCGAGGATGCGCAGCGGCTCCACGATGATCACCGCGTCGTACTCGAGGCCCTTCGCGGCACGCGGGGTCACCGCGGACATGCCTGCGTCTATACCGAGGTCCAGGCCCTCCGGCGCGATGACGGCCAGCGTGCCGGCGCCGATCTCGGCGGACTCGGCGCGCGCGAGCTCCGCGACCCGCGCCGCGAGCGCGCCGGGCGTGGTCCGGGCCGACCACGGCCTGAAGTCGCCGTACCGCACGGACTTCGGGGGCTGCAGCGACGGGTCCAGCTCGACCAGAACCTGCGCGGCCACCTCCATGATCTCCGCCGGCATCCGGTAGTTGATCGTCAGCTGGCGGTAGGTCCACCGGGACGGGACGTACTCCTCCAGCATCGTCGCCCAGCTGCGCGCGCCCGCCGGCGACTCGCGCTGCGCGAGGTCGCCCACGATGGTCATGGACCGGCTGGGGCAGCGCCGCATCACGACCCGCCAGTCCATCTCGGACAGCTCCTGCGCCTCGTCGACGACCACGTGCCCGTAGGTCCACTCGCGATCGGCCGCCGCGCGCTCGGCCAGCGTCCGGTGGTCGCGCTCCTCGTGCCGCTCGACGAGCCGCTCGACGTCGATCAGGTCGACCGCGCGCAGCACCTCGCCGTCCGGATCCTCCTCGGTGTCGAGGATGTCCAGCACCCCGCGGGCGTAGCGGCGCTCGGCCCGGCGGATGCGCTCGGCGGCGCCGTCGTCGCGGGTCAGCGGGCCGAGCAGCTCCACCGACTCGTCCAGCAGCGGCACGTCCGACACCGTCCAGTCCGAGCCGGCCTCGCGGTACAGCGCGTCCCGCTCGTGCGGCTCGAGGACGCCGTCGCACGCCGTGGCCAGGCGCTCGGACGAGCCGTACAGCTCGGCCAGCAGCCCGTACGGCGTGAGGCGAGGCCAGAGCCTGTTCACCGCCACCGACAGCTCGTGGCTGCGGGACAGCTCCGAGCGCACGTCCGAGCGCAGCTCGTCGGACAGCCCCGCCACGTCGCGGGTGTCGAGCCAGTCCCCGCCGATCCGGTCCACCGCCTGCACGGCGAGGTCCAGGATCAGCGAGTCGCGGAAGGTCGGCCGTGCCTGGTTGTGCCGCACCCCGGTCGCT
>NZ_JBOHGB010000266.1:0-4151 GCF_050699935.1 Actinophytocola sp. | reverse complement strand
GGACGTCCGACCTGGCCTCGGTCGCCTTCGCACGCCCGGCCACGCGGGCGTGCCCGGCGGCGTCGAGGCGCCGGGCGTGCGCGTGGCCACCGAGCTGCCGGCGGTGCGAGGCGAGGGTGGCGCACGCGAGCGCGGCCAGCTCCGGGTCCGGATGGGTGACCAGATCGTTGAGCAGCGTGGTCGCCGCCGCGTACCGGCCCTGCCCGCCGAGCACGACGGCCGCGAGCCAGCGGTCCCGGGGCTCGACCGGGTACGGCCGGATGATCAGGTCCGGCCGGTCGCCGAACGCCGCCCGGTCGAGGTCGATCACGCCACGGTCGCCCGGTGCCGGACGGTCCGCTCGGCAGGCTCCGCTCACGCGCCGACCAGTGACTCGATCCGGCGAACCGCCTCGGCGAGGTCCTCGAGCCGGTCCACCCGGTCGGGCAGCTCCGTGGTGAACCAGCCGGGCCCGCAGGCGAACAGCCGTACCCGCTGCCTCGTGCGCGGCACCCGGTCGAACACGTCGACGCCGAGGAGCCGCGGCCGCTGCGCCCAGACCACGACCGCGGCCGGCCCGATGCGACGGACCGCGGCGGCGAGCGCGGCGGCCGGCAGGGCGGCGCCGAGCATCAGCGTGGCGATGCCGGTCCGGGCGAGCGCGGTGCGCAGTACCTGGAGAGGCAGGCCGTTCGGCTCCTCGGGCGCACCGCAGAGCAGGACGGGCCGTGGGTTGCGCGGCGCGGTCACCGCGGGGGTCGCGCCGATCATGGCGGCCAGCGTGCACTCGTTGACCATGCGCTCGATCTCGACGCACTCGCCGGAGTGCGCCCACCGGCCCGCGAGCGCGGAGAGCAACGGCCCGAGCATGTCGGTCCACACGGCGACAGCGCCGAGCCGGGCGATGCCGTCGGCGACGAGTTGCTGGGTGGCGGCGGCGTCCATGGCCATCGCGGCCCGGCTGAGGCCGAGCACCTGGGTGGCGCGGGCACCGACCTCACGGAGCAGCGGCTCGCGGGGGGCCACGACGTCGACGTCCTCGCAGATCGGGGCAGACGTGCGCAGGGCGTAGCTCGCTGCCTCGGCCGGTGTGGCGCCGCGCAGGAGCGCCTGCTGCATCAGCTCGAGCCGGGCGATGTCCTCGGGCGCGTACCGGCGGTGCCGCCCGGTGGTGTGCCCGCGCGGGCCGATGCCGTAGCGGCGGTCCCAGGTACGCAGGGTGGCCGGAGCGACGCCCAGCCGCCGGGCCACGGCGGCGACCGGGAGGGTCGGCTCCTCGTCGGCGGGCAGCTCGGGCACCTCGCTCGCCAGCGAAATCTGATCGCTCACGATTCGCCCTCGCAGGCTCGGTCGAGCCGCTCGCGGTCGCCCTGTGTTGGATGGTTCGCTCCGCAAGCTCCGCTCACGAACGCCTCCTTCGTCGCGACCCCTCCCATCGTCGAGTGATCACGGCGGTCCGGCAACTGGATCGACGAACACGCTGCGTCCACCCCAGCTCCCGATCGGCTGAACTGCCTGATCAATAAGTCGATCACTCTTGAACAAGCATTGGCGCGGTTCTAGCGTTGTTTCCGCTGCACCGAACGGAGTAGCCGGTTCGTACGAATTCCGGCGAGGGAGGCGGTCACCATGGCGGACACTCGCAGGCTCCCCGGTCCCAACGCAGACGTGTGGGACTGGCAGCTCGAGGGTTCCTGCCGCGGCATGGACAGCGCGTTCTTCTTTCACCCCGATGGTGAACGTGGCCCTGCTCGAGCGCGTCGCGAGGCCAGAGCGAAGGCGATCTGCCAGGCATGTCCCGTGTTGCAACTGTGCCGCACGCACGCGCTCGCGGTCCACGAGCCCTACGGCATCTGGGGCGGCCTGTCCGAGGGCGAGCGGGAGGCGATCATCAAGCTGGAGAAGCGCACCCTCGCCGTTGCGACCTGAGACCGGCGACCTGAGACCAGACCACGAACGCCGCGCCCGGCCGAAGCCAGGCGCGGCGTTCGCGCATATCCGCCGAAGAAATCAGAAGCCCGGTCCGTGCCCGTGGCCATGGCCATGGCCATGGCCGGCGGCAGCCTCCGGCTCCTCCTCCTTCTTCTCCACCACGGACGCCTCCGTGGTGAGCACCATCCGCGCGATCGAAGCAGCGTTGCTGACCGCCGAGCGGGTGACCTTCACCGGGTCGACCACACCGTCGGCGACGAGGTCGCCGTAGGTCAGCGTCGACGCGTTGAAGCCGTGCCCCCACTCCTGGTTGCGCACCTTCGACACCACGACCGCGCCCTCGAGCCCGGCGTTCGCCGCGATCCAGGTCAGCGGCGCGACCAGCGCGGCCTGCACGATCCGCACCCCGGTCGCCTGATCACCGGACAGCGACGCGGCCAGCTGGTCGAGGTCGTTGCCGACGTGGATGAGCGACGCGCCACCGCCGGGGATGACGCCCTCCTCGACCGCGGCCCTGGTCGCGGAGACCGCGTCCTCGATGCGGTGCTTGCGCTCGGCCAGCTCGGTCTCGGTGGCCGCGCCGACCCGGATCACGGCGACGCCGCCGGACAGCTTCGCGAGCCGTTCCTGCAGCTTCTCGCGGTCCCAGTCGGAGTCGGTCGCCTCGATCTCCTTGCGGATCTGCTCGGCACGCGCCGCCACGTCGGTCCTCGCGCCGCCGCCGTCGACGATCGTGGTGTCGTCCTTGGTGACCACGACGCGGCGGGCGGTGCCCAGCACGTCCACATCGACCTCGGAGAGCTTCATGCCCAGGTCGGTGGACACCACGGACGCACCCGTGACGACGCCGAGGTCGTCGAGGAACGCCTTGCGCCGGTCGCCGAAGAAGGGCGCCTTCACCGCGACGGCGCGGATCGTCTTACGCACGGAGTTGACGACCAGGGTGGACAGCGCCTCGCCGTCCACGTCCTCCGCGATGATCAGCACCGGCTTCCCGGTCTGGGCGATCTTCTCGAGGATCGGCAGCAGGTCGTTGAGCGAGGAGATCTTCTCCCGGTGCAGCAGGACGTAGGTGTTCTCCAGCACGGCCTCCTGCGCCTCCGGGTCGGTGGCGAAGTAGCCGGAGACGTAGCCCTTGTCGAACTGCACGCCTTCGGTGATGACGAGCTCGGTGGCCAGCGTGGAGGACTCCTCCACGGTGATCACGCCGTCCTCGCCGACCTTCTCGATGGCCTCGCCGAGCAGCGCGCCGATCGACGCGTCGCGCGAGGCGACGGTGCCGACCTGGGCGACGTTGTCCCGGCCCTTGACCGGCGTGGCCTTGTTCTTGAGGCCCTCGACGACCGCGTCGGCGGCGAGCTGGATGCCCTGGCCGAGCGCGGCCGGGTTGGCCCCGGCGGCGACGTTGCGCATGCCGACGCGGACCATGGCCTGCGCGAGCACGGTGGCCGTGGTCGTGCCGTCACCGGCGACGTCGTTGGTCTTGGTGGCGACGTTCTTGGCGAACTGGGCGCCGAGGTTCTCGAACGGGTCGTCCAGCTCGATCTCCCGCGCGATGGTGACGCCGTCGTTGGTGACCGTCGGGCCACCGAACTTCTTGGCCAGCACGACGTGCCGACCGCGCGGGCCGAGCGACACGCGGACCGTGTCGGCGAGCTTGTTCACCCCGCGCTCGAGCGCCCGACGAGCGTCCTCGTCGAAGCTGATCTCCTTGGGCATGTCCTACCTTTCTCAGAACACAACGCCCCGGCAGCCCCACTGGGCCACCGGGGCGTGCGTTGACTTAGCCGGTGTCAGTTGATGACGGCCAGCACGTCGCGAGCGGAGAGGATGAGATAGTCCTCGCCGTTGTACTTGACCTCAGTGCCGCCGTACTTGGAGTAGATGACGACGTCGCCGACCGCCACGTCCAGCGGAACGCGGTTGCCCTTGTCGTCGATCCGGCCCGGCCCGACGGCCAGCACCTTGCCCTCCTGGGGCTTCTCCTTGGCCGTGTCCGGGATCACGAGGCCGGATGCCGTCGTGGCCTCGGCCTCGCTCGCCTGGACAACGATCTTGTCCTCGAGCGGCTTGATGTTCACGCTCACCGCGGTGACCTCCACGGGTCGACTCGATTGCGTTGGCAGTTACCTGTCTTGCTTCGCGGCTCCTGCCACCCCGCCGTCGCGGGTGTCGGGGCGGTGTCGGCGCCGTACGGTTGGCACTCTACCCACGCGACTGCTAACGCCGCAACGAGGGTC
>NZ_JBOHGB010000265.1:0-4168 GCF_050699935.1 Actinophytocola sp. | reverse complement strand
CGGACCCGCAGCCAACGCATCCGGAACCCCCAACCTCGCCACCACATAACACGCCTGCGCAACCCAACTACCCGACAAAATACCCAGCAGCTTGCGCCGCGCGAAAACGCTACTCATCGATGCGGACTCCACGTCCGTCGTCACCCGTTGCTCTGGTTCTTGATCGCGATCAGGTGCCTGGACACTGGCCGTTCTCCTTGCTCGTCTTTGGTGTCGGTTGGTCGCAGGTGCGGGGAAGCTCAGTCTCGCCACAGGATCGGGCAGTAGTCCGGGTCGGCCTAGTCGGGCCGGCCGTCGGCGGTACACCGCACGAGCGCGTCGTCAGGTGACGCGGACAGCGCGGCGCTCTGCGACCAGTTGGCGCAGTACCGACCGAGCGATCGGACCAGTCCGCGAGTGCAATGGGACGGTTTTGTCCGGGCCGGCCGGCAGGCCGTCGTCAACCCATTCCGGCCTGACCTCGGAAGCGAACTCCGCCTTCATTCCCGCGAGCACGTAGCCCCCACAAATTCACAGCCCATACCAGCCGTGACGTACCGGCCGTTATGCCTCTCAGCCCGACAGCGGTGGACTGTACGTCAATTCCCACGCCCTGAGAAGCAGCAGAATCGACGGAGCTTTATGTAATTGACCGATAGCACAACGTCAGCAACCATGGGTGGCCGCGCCGGTCGTGATACGGCCGGACGGACGAATCGCTTGGCAAGAAAGGACTATGGCGGCCTGCTCGGCAAGCGCCTCAGCGCGCGCGTGCGCGAGCGGCCGAGGACCGCTCGCGGGTCGGGCACGCACCGTGCGGATCGGACAATTCGCCTCGAGGTGTCATCGCATTCGCCGGTCGGCGCCCGCCGAACGGGGCGCCCTGCATCACACGCAGTGACAGCGACCGGGCCAATTCTCGCGGATTCCGGGTGCGCGATTCTCGGTATTCACGGGAAGAATTCCGTAACGGGCTACCGGGATTGTCGCGCTTTTGTCCGGCAGCGCGATCTGGCGGCGTTCCCGCCACCGGTGGTACACCACAGTCCGATGGAGACGGTGCCGGGAGCCTGGGGCGGGGCTCCCGGCACCGGTTTGCCGGATCAGTTCCAGGGCAGGAACTCTCCGTTGAACCACTGACCATGCGCGTCGTCGGAGTAGACGTCCACGTTGAAGTCGTAGTTCAGGTGGTTGCGGGGATAACCCAGCCAGCCCGACGCGGCGGTGCTGTCACAGATGACGTCGTCGGTGCAGATCGTCACCGTCGGGATGTCGCCGAAGGAGTTGTCCGCGCCGGCGAGCGGCGGACCGACCACGCCGGCGTACCACTGGCCGGCGAGGCCGGCGGCGCCGGGATTCGCGGCTCGCTTCGGGTCGGCGATCAGCACGGCGTTCACATTGTCGAAGGTCTGCCAGTTCTCACTGACCCAGGTGTGCACCACCGCGGCGCCTTCCGAGAAGCCGATCGCCTTGGCGTGCTGGGTGGGGCACAACGCGCGCTGGTCACGGATCAGCCGGTTCAGCTCGTTCACGCCCTCCCGCGCGCTCGCCCCATTCAGCTGCGCCGAGTACCCGACCCGCTGGCTGACGTCGCCGGTGAAGACGCTCGACGTAGGGTCGTTGAACCCGCCGACCACGATCGTGTACGTGCCGCCGCACGGTGCCGCCTGCGCCGTCGGCGCGCCGACGACGGCGAAGACTCCCGCGGACAGCACGACCGCCACCAGCATTGCCGCTAGCCGTCTCATCTCGGACCTCCTTGTGTCATGGCTCCAGTGCGTAGGCAATCAGGTACGGTTCGGCCGAGTCGCGAATCGTGGAGAAGCCTGGAAAGTCTGGAATTCTGCGGGGGTGTGATGCCCGGGGAGCCAACCGCTCGCGACGGCGCCGACACGATCACCACCGCCGCCGAGCTCGGCCGGGCGCTGAAGTACCTGGTGCGCCGGCGTCCCGGTGGGCCGGTCAAGGTCGCCGCGCTCGCCAGGCGGCTCAACCTCTCGCAGAGCACCCTCTACGCCTACCTGGCGGGCACGACCGTGCCACCGAGCGACGTGCTCGACGACCTGCTCGGTGAACTCGGTGCGCCGGCCAGCGAGCATCGCCGGCTCTCGCTTGCCCGCGATGCGTTGCACCGCCGCCGCGCGGCGAGCCAGCCGCGGCAGGTGCCCCACGAGCTTCCGGCCGACACCGCGGGTTTCACCGGCCGGGCTGCGGAGCTGGACGAGCTGGACGCCGTCCTTTCCGGCGATGCCGGGTCCGGCGCGCCCGCGCGGATCGCGTCGGTGTCCGGTCCGGCCGGCGTCGGGAAGACAGCCCTGGCCGTGCGCTGGTGCCACCGTGTCACCCACGAGTTCCCGGACGGCTGCCTGTACAGCGATCTGCACGGCTACTCTCCGGCCGACCCGCGCGATCCGGCCGACGTGCTCGCCGGGTTTCTGCGCGGCCTCGGCGTCGACGGCGGCGAGATCCCCGACGACCCGCACGAGCGCGCCGCGCGGTTGCGCAGCCTGCTCACCGGCCGGCGGGTGCTGATCCTGCTGGACAACGCGCTCGACGCCGACCAGACCCGGCTGCTGCTGCCCGGCAGCCCGACCTGCTTCGTGGTGATCACCAGCCGCGCGGACCTGGCGGGACTGCAGATCGATCCGGGCGCTCATCACATCGGTCTGCGTCCGTTGCCGGTCGTGGAGGGCATGGCGCTGCTGCGCGCCCACCTCGGCAGCAAGGTCGACGACGCCGAGGACGCGGCCCGGCGCCTCGTCGACCGGTGCGACGGGCTGCCGCTCGCGCTGCGCGTGGTGGCCGCGCAGGCCATCCACCACGCCCGGCCGCTGGACGACCTGGTGGCCGAGCTGTCCGGCCAGGGACTCGACCTGCTGGACGTCGGCGACCGGACCACGGCCATCGGCACGGTGTTCTCCTGGTCCCTGCGGCACCTGCCCGCGGCGACGGCGACGGACTTCGCGCTGCTCGGCTCGCATCCCGTCCGCGAGCTCGACACCGCCGGGATCGCGGCGCTGCTCGACACCGACACCCGCGCGGCGAGCCGGCGGGTCGACCGGCTGGTCCGGGCGCACCTGGTCCAGCGGTCGGGTGCGGGCCGGTTCGGCATGCACGACCTGGTCCGCCAGTACGCCGGGGACCGCGCGAGCGAGCTGCCCGCCGAGATCCGGGAGGCCGCCGTCGGCCGGCTCGTCGACCACGTCATCGAGCGCGCCACGTGGGCCATGGACGTGCTGCACCCGGACGAGCCGAACTCCGGCCCGGTGGCCGAACCCGCCGCGGAGCAGCTCGGCGCCGCTCGGGCGTGGCTGGACGCGGAGTGGCACAACCTGCTCGCGGTCGTCGCCGACTCCGCCCGGCGCGGCTGGCCCGAACCCACCGCCCGGCTGACGACCGTCCTGCGGCGACACCTGGACGAAGGGGGACGGCACAGCGACGCGCTCACCGTCCTGGGGCACGCCCTCGAGGCCAGCAGGCAGGCCGGCGACCTGGCCGCGGAGGCCGAGGCGCTGCACAGCCTGGGCGTCGCCTACCTGCGCCTGGGCCGCCACGAGGACGCGGGAAAGGCGCACCGTGCGGCGATCGCCGTCTGCCGGGAGTGCGGCGACCGGCACGGCGAGGCCGCGGCGCTGAACAACCTCGGCAACCTCCACGAGCGGCTCGGCCGGTTCCACGAGGCGATGGATCACTACACACGAGCGCTCGCGCTCGCCGACGAGCTCGGCACCCGGCAGGGAAAGGCCATCCTGCGCAACAACCTCGGCGTCGTGCACACCCGGCTGGGCAACTACGCGCAGGCGGTGCGCGAGTGCCGGCGGGCACTCACCGCGTTCCGCGCGCTCGGCGACCTCGGCGGTGCGGCGCGATCCCTGGGCAACCTCGGCGAGATCCGCGGTCTGGCCGGACGACCCGCCGACGCGATCGTCCGCTACGAGCAGGCACTGGCCCTCGTCGACGAGATCGGCGCCCGCGGCATCGCGATCGAGTTGCTCAACCACCGGGGCAGCGCACACCTCGCCCTGGGCACCATCGACCGAGCCCGCGCCGACCACGAGGCCGCGCTCGAGGTCGCCAGGACGATCGGCGATCGCTACGAGGAAGCCAGGGCGCTCGAAGGGATCGGGCACGCCCTACTCGCCGCGGGCCGCGCCGACCTCGCCGCCGGCCGGTGGCAGCGGTCGGCGGC
>NZ_JBOHGB010000264.1:0-4227 GCF_050699935.1 Actinophytocola sp. | reverse complement strand
GCACCACCGACGACCGCGCGCCGGCCGTCGAGTGGTGCCGCCGCTCGCCGGCGTGGGCCGGTGGTGACGCGCTCGTCCCGTGGCAAGCGGTGCACGCGCCGCCAGCCCCGGAACCACCACCCACCGACGAGCCCTGCGGGTCCGTGGGCTCATCTCCATCGCTGCTAGGGTTAGTACCCATCACGGACCCCCGTCCCAAGGTTGGCTCACTGGTTACGGCGACACCATAACATCGAATATCAGACTTTAATATTCGGCTGCCTGAGTGAACCTTAGGCTGTCACGGTCCGTGACCAAGATCAGGTACTCGCAACGGAGGTCGAACCCGATGGCGCGTGGCCCGCTGCCACCGTTGGTCCACAAGATCAGGTGTGGCCGGAAGCTGGAGGTACTCCGCGAGCGTGTGGCCCTGTCCCAGGACGAAGTCGCGAAGCACTTGGGCTGGTCCCAGGCCAAGGTCGCCAACATCGAGACCGCCGTCAGCGGCGTCCAGCGGCGCGACCTCGACCCACTGCTCGACCTCATCGAGGCGGACGACTCGGCGCGAACCGACTGCCACGAGTTGGCGACACTCGGGCGCACACAGCTGCCCCGACGCAAGGGCATGCTCCGCAACCGCTTCGGCAAGGACATGCGTCCCGTGGTCGACATGGAAGGCAGCGCGGCGACACAGTGGCGCCACAACAGCATGATGATCCCCGGGCTCCTGCAGACCGAGGCCTACATGCGCTACATCTTCCGCGCCTACCGGCCGTCCCCGACCCGAGATCAGATCGATCTATACGTCGAGAACCGGCTGGCTCGCCAGGTGGTGCTGAACAACACCGACCAGCATTTCTGGTTCGTGGTCCATGAGGCGGCACTGCGCTCGCTGGAGAACATCGACGGTGACAGCTCCGTGCTGCGAGAGCAGGCCCGCCACCTGATGGAGGCCATTGATCGGCCGAACGTTGAGGTCCAAGTCGCTCCGTTCCGCCATGGCTACTATCCCGGCCAGGCTGAAACGTACGCGATCTTCGGGTTCGACACGGATCCTGCTATACGGGTGACCTATGTTGAGAAGTACGACGGTGGCGACATCCTGCACGGCGAGAAGAACCTCACCAGGTTCACCACGTTCTGGGAGCACCAGCGGGTCCACGCTCTGGGGCCGGAGCAGACCCGCCCGTTCCTGCGGGAGCTGTCGCGGCCGTCATAACGGCACGCACTGCACGCAGCGAAAGGAACACCCAGATGACCAGTTCCCACGGAAGGTGGGTGTGGCGCAAGTCCAGCCACAGCGAAGGCACGAACGACTCCGACTGTGTCGAGATCGGCCGCTGGCGCAAGTCCAGCTACAGCGAAGCGAACGGCAACTCTGAATGCGTCGAGATCGGACGCGGTGCCGATGTGATCGCGGTCCGCGACTCGAAGCGGCCCGCCGCCGGCATGCTCACCTTCGCCAGCACCACCTGGCGTACCTTCCAAACGATGATCACCGACTGACCGACCCGCCAGACGTCCGGTCGGGCACCAACCGGCCGGACGCCCGGTCACGGGAGAAGACATGCCGCTGCTGTTGCGAACGTTGGCACGGTTCGTGTCGCTGTCCAGTTGGGGAACACCGATCATGGTGGCGGTGCTCGTCTTCCTGACCAGCTGGCCGCTCATGGCCATCGTCGAGCCGGACGGCAGCGAGCTCGTCCGGCCGGAGAACTACTGGTGGTACTTCGTCGTCACCGCGACGACGGTCGGCTACGGCGATCTGTATCCGGTGACATCGGCCGGGCACGTCGTCGGCGGGTACGTCATCGTCGGCGGAATAGCCACGATCACCACCGTTTTCACGAAGATGGTATCCGTACTGGAGCGGTCGAGGAGGCAGCGAATGCAGGGCGACATCAGTGTTGACGCGAGCGATCACATCGTGCTGCTCGGTTACACCTCCGGCCGGACCGAGCGGATCATCAACTTGCTCGCGCCCGTCGGGGACCACATCGTGTTGTGCGGGGGTGAGGAGGTGGTCACTCATCCGATGTCGGACTCGGCGGTCGACTTCGTCAGCGGTGACCTCGCTTCGGCGGAGGTGTTGCGCCGTGCCGGGGTGCACCGAGCGCGGACGGTGCTCGTCGACGCTCGCGATGACAACGAGGCCGTCGCGGTGGCGGTGACCGCTGCGCACGTGACCTCGGGTGCTCACCTGGTGGTGTCGCTGCGGGACATGGACCGGGCCGTTCAGCTGCGCTACATCAGTGACGGAATCCGTTGTGTGCACTGGAACTCTCCGCGGATCATCACCGAGGAGCTGAAAACGACCGGAATCTCCGAGGTCTACGTCGAGCTCATGACGCCGGGTGGCGAGGCCGCGACTCATGTCGCGCAGCTGCCCGAGTCGTTGGGTCCGGTGTCGGTGGAACGGTGTCACACCGAGCTTGGCCGGCGATACGGCGTGACGTTGCTGGCGGCACGCACCGGCCGCGACGTCACCGTGAACCCGAACTGGCAGACGGAACTATCGGCCGGCTCGACCATCTACTACATGAGCCCGCGGCGGCTCACCACCGAGCAGATCACCAAAGCTCTCAGCGGTGGCACACTGTTTCCGGCGATTCCTTCGTAACGGCCGTGCCGACGATGAATTGTGCGGCACCGGCGACAGCGCCCAGCCAGCCGACCCACAGCGGGTAGGTTTTGCTGAATACGACGGCGAGGCCGAAGAGCGGGAACGGTAGCCCGAGGAGCAGGCTGAGGTAGAGCGGGAAGCCCCGGCCGGTCATCAACAGCACGAGATCAGCTCGGTCGAGCGGTCGCTCCCGTTCCGCACCGGACGCGCCGGCCCACGCGTCGGCGACCTCTTCCAGCGCGGGACCGTCAATCCGGTAGTGCACGGCCAGTAGCGTCACACCGATGATCGCGGTGGCTTGCCCGAGCCGGCTCAGCATCCATGCGGCCCCGCCGCGAGGGATTGAGCGAGCGACCGCACAGATTCCGCCCGATCGGAGCATGATATGCGCCCGCCTCAGTTCTGGCCACGGATTCTCTTGGCGTGTTCTTCCGGTAGTCGTCGGCCTTCTTCCAAGAAATCCAGAATTGCCTTCAAGGTCGCTTCGCCGCGCCTGGGCAGGCGCCGGTGGGCCTCGTGCCCGATCGGCCCCCAGATCTGCTCGGAGCGCGCGTGCGCGGCCGGGGTCGCTTCGATCCGGACTCGCCGCCGGTCGTCGGTGTCCCGGATCCGCTTGGCGTAGCCGGCGCGCTCCAGGCGGTCGACGACCGTCGTGGCCGCGCCAGGGCTGAGACCGGCGGCGGCCAGCTGACCGGCGGTCATCGCCGCGGAGCGGTTGAGGATGCCCAGATATTCTCGTGTCGAAGTAGATCGGGTTGCGGCGCTCTTGTCGCGGATCCGTCCGCGGATGTAAGGATGTGGCGGCGTCCTGGACAGCCGGACCGGGGTTCGATTGCCTTTGCGTGGAAAACACCGTCAACGAGGACGAACGTTCCCCATTCTCGCCGACGGAGGAATCGCATCCTCGCCCTGGCAAAGGACCTGGCCGCGGACGGACTGTCCAGTGCGGATAGAACCGAGCTCGAGCGGCGCGCGCATTCGATCGGCGCCGCGCACGGAGACCCCCACGAGTCGAACGTCGAGGCCGGCTCACCCAGGCATATCGCGCTCCTCGCCGGCGCTCCGCTGGTCGTGATAGGCATCGTCTGGGCGGTGCGATCGCGAATGCGACGGTCGCCAAATCGTTGAACCGTGGGTAATCGATCCATTACGTCGAGCATCCGTTTGTTCCCTCTTTTCAGCACACGGAAACTGCCGTACGCTCCACTTCGCCGTCGAGGGGATTGGGGCTTTGACGGCAACCCGGTACTTACCCGCGGGGAGAATTTGTGCCGCGCTTTTGCCAAATGGTGCAGACAATGACGTCTGTTTGTACCTGAAAGATTGCCCCGATTGCCCGCTCGGCACTACGCCGGATCGTCCGGAGCGGAAAGGAGGTGCAGACATGATCGCCGACAAGCCCTGACCTGATCACTCGTCGGAGACACCTCTCTGATGCTTGGACGCGGTCGCCCGCTCGGGCGGCCGCGAGGCGTGCGGGGTCGCGACGACAATCGGCTCCGCACGCCTCCAGCATGCCGCCGCCCGACCGCCGGCCGTGTGCAGGAAGGGAACACCGATGCGCCTTCCGGGTCTGGACATCCCGCGGGAAAGCCGGTTGCTGGTGTTCATCGGTCTCGTGGACG
>NZ_JBOHGB010000263.1:0-4378 GCF_050699935.1 Actinophytocola sp. | reverse complement strand
CCTCCGCGTCGAGCGCCGCCAGCTCCTCGTGCGCCGCCCGCACCCGCCGCACCCGGTCGGCGAGGGTCCGCGCTCGCAGGTACGCCTCCTCGCACCGGTCCCGCACGGCCGACGCCGCCAGCTCGCGCGTCACCGCCTCGTCGGCCTCGGCGGCGCTCCGCTGGAGCAACCCGTCGAGCCAGACCGAGTCGGCGGCGGCCGGCGGCTCCGAGCCGATGACCTGTGCCAGCCGCGCGACCAGCTCCCAAGACGTCCGGCGTGCCTCGTCCAGCGCCTGCCGAGCCACGCCCCGGCGATCCCGGAACCACTGCTCCACCAACGCGAAGTGCTGTGTCCCGAACAGCTTCTCCAGCAGCTTCTCCCGCTCACCCGTGTCCGCGCACAGGAACCGCGCGAACTCGCCCTGCGGCAGCAGCACCACCTGGAAGAACTGGTCCTTGCTCATCCCGAGCAGCCGCTCGACGGTCCGCCCGACGTCGTCGATCCTGGTCAGCCCGTCCGGCGCGTGCCCGCTCGGCGCCGCGCCGACCCAGGTCAGCGACGCCTTGGCCGGCTGCTTGGTCGTCCCGCCGCCGCGCTTCTTCGGTCGCGGGTACTCCGGGCAGCGCACGAGCCGCAGCCGATGCCCGCGCACGGTCAGCTCGAGGCGTACCTCGGTGACCACGGCCGGGTCGGCGTAGTCGCAGCGCAGCCGCTTCGCCTGGTCCCGCACGCCCGGCACGGCCCCGAACAACGCGAACGCGACCGCGTCGAGCAGCGTCGTCTTGCCCGCGCCGGTGTCCCCGTGCAGCAGGAACACCCCGTCCGCCCCGAGCCGGTCGAAGTCGACGACCTCGCGCGAGGGGTACGGTCCGAAGGCCGCCAGCTCCAGCCGGTGCAACCTCATGCGGTACCCGCGCTCACGCTGTGTCCGATTGTTCGCTTCGCTCAGTCGCTAACACGCAGTCTTCCCTCCTGCGCTGCTCGGTGTTCGTTCCTCACGCCTGCGCTGCTCGTCAGTCCAGACGGCGTACGCTCCTTCGCTCCCGCTCACGCTGCCGTGTTCCCGCGCTGCTGGGCCGTTTCGGCTCGTTCCTCGTTGGCGACCGCCGCCAGCGCCTCGCGCAGCAGTGCCCGCTCGCCCTCGGTCGGCTCCGAGCCCCGGCAGCCCTCGACGAAGTCGCACGCCACGTCGTGGTCCGACCGCCCGCGCACGGTCGTCGAGTACCGCATCGGCGCCGCCACCGTGCCGCCCGCCGGCCGCCAGTCCACATGCACGGCATGCGGGAACCGCTCCTGCAGCCGACGCAACGCATCCGTCGGCCGTACCCGGTCGGTCAGCTCTACTGACAGATACTTGTCGACGAGCCCATCGTGCGAGGGTTCACCCAACAGGCTGGAAAGTGTTCCACTGACTGTCGCAAGTGGACGCGGCACCGGCAGCCGCCGCCGCTCCACCCCGGCGAGCCCGTGCGCGTCCAGCTCCACCAGCCAGACGGACTTGTGGTGTCGAGCCTCGGAGAAGGAGTACGCGAGCGGGCTGCCCGCGTACCGCAGGTGCTCCGCCAGCCGCTGCGGCCCGTGCAGGTGTCCCAGCGCCACATAGTCCACGCCGCCGAACACCGCGCTCGGCACCTGCTCGACGCCGCCCACGGAGATCGTCCGCTCGGACGCGCTCGGCGCCCCGCCCGTGACGAAGGCGTGGGCGAGCACCACGGACCGCACCCCGTCGCCGCGGCCGGCGAGATCGGCCCGCACGCGGCGCATGGCCTCGGTGAGCACACCACCGTGCCCGCTTGCGTCGATGCCGAGCGAGTGCCGCGCCGGCTCCGGTTCGAGGTAGGGGATCCCGTACAGCGCAACGGGTCCGTGCACGTCGTCGAGCAGCACCGGTCGGTCGAGCTCGGCGATCCGGGTACACAGGTGCAGCCCGCCGGCCGCGGCGAACCCGGCGAACGCGCCCAGCCGTGGCGCGGAGTCGTGGTTGCCGGGAGTGATAACCAGTCGGGCGCCCGCTGCCCTGATCCGGTCGAGTATGCGAGTGCACGCCGACACGGCCTCGCCGGAGGGCACCGCCCGGTCGTAGAGGTCACCGGCCACGACGACGACGTCGACCCGCTCGTCGGTGACCAGGTCGGCCAGACCACCGAGCACGGCCTCCTGATCCGTGAGCAGATCCCGGCCGTGGAACATCCGCCCCACGTGCCAGTCGGAGGTGTGCAGCACCCGCATGCCGTCAAGCTAGGACGGACGGCCGGTGAAATGGGGGAGCCACGCCACTACCGGGTGTGCACGCCCGCGAAGCCGGTCCCCGCCCGCGGCTGGTCACCGCGTCCTCCCCGGAATTGTCGGTGGGCTGGCCCATGATGCTCGTGACCTGACCGACGTGGAGGGAGTGACCGAGGTGGCCGCTGTGTTCGGCACCGTCGCCGTCGTGCTGCTGCTGGTGATCGTCGCGGGAGCCGCGCTGTTCCGGCGGCTGTACGCCGACAGCCAGCGCCGGCTGGACGCGGCGACGTCAGCCGTGCGGCAGGAGCGCGACCGGACCGACGCGCATGCCGCCGCGCTGCGCCGCTACGAGGTCACGTTCGCGTCCATCCACGGCCGTGGTGAGCTGGGCGAACAGGTCCTCGTGGAGTCCGCGCGGGCGCTCGGTCTACGCGAGGGGCTGCACTTCACCGTGCAGACCGACGTCGGCGGCGGCGGGTCGGTGCGCCCGGACATGCTGCTGCTCGTCGGCGACGGGCGGCGGGTGCCGGTCGACGCGAAGATGAGCATCGCCTGCTGGATCGAGGCGGTGGAGACCGACGACGCCGAGGAGCGGCTGGACGCACTGCGCGTGCATGTGCGCAACATCCGCTCGCGGGCCGCGGAGCTCGCCGGCAAGGGCTACCAGCGGTGGGCGGACGCGATCTACGGAACGGTCATGTTCGTCCCGTCCGACGCCGCGGTCGCCGCCGCCATGGACGCCGACCCCGACCTGCTGCGCTGGCTGCTGGACCGCCGGGTGTTCGTGTGCGGGCCGACCGGGTTCGCGGTGATCGCGTCGGCGGCGATGCTGGCCGCCAGTGAGCGCGTACTGGTCGAGGACATCGAGGCGGTCCGCGGGCACGCGGCGGCCGCGCACCGGGCGGCCGAGGGCGCGATCGACGCGGTGAACGTGTCGAGCACGCACCTGCAGCGGTTCCTGCAGGCCAGGCGCCGGGAGCTGGACGCGTTGACCCAGTTCGCCACGGCGGTCGGCCCGCTAACCGAGACGGCGGCCGTGCCGACCCCGCTCGCGGCCGTGCGCCGGTCCGACGAGGTCGTCGTCAACGGCGTCGTGAACAGCGTCGTCAACAGCTCGGCCCCGGCCCGTGACGTGGCGCCGGCCGAGCCCGGGGACGCGGCCGATCCGGCGGCCGTCGAGTGGCGTGGCGCCGCTCACGCCGGCCGGCGTGAGCCGAGTGGGCTGGGCCGGTTGGGCGATCCGGAGGCGGGGTGATCGGTCCGATGTGTTCTCAAAGGCGAAAGTTATTGGCCGATAGTGCGCATACTCCGCGTGATCATCCGTCGGTGTCTCGGAGCGGCGATTCGGCCCGAGGGGAGGTGTCATCTGACCGATAACCTCACATAACTTCATCGATGGCGGCCCACTCCCTTGGCAGCGGACAGTAGGCGGATCGGGTTCTGGTCCTTACTTCGCGGAGTTGCGGGCGGGGTCGTTTCAAGAACGGCGGACCGGCACGGACGTCCGACCTACTAACGTGTGCAACCGTGACCGCGACCCGCGATCGCCGGAGCGATCTTGAAGAAGACGGCGAGCCGGCGTGGGACGAGCGCTCGATCCTCGGCAAGTCTCGTGGACTGCCCTGGTGGGGTGCCGTCGTCCTGGCCTTCGGCTTGGCTGCGATCGCCGCGGCCTTCGACATGCAGCGCCAGGACTCACTGGGGCGCGTGTACCAGGGTGCGTACATCGTCGGCTGTCTGGCCGCGGTCTGTCTGGTGCGCAGGCGCAGCCTGTTCGGTCCGATGGTGCAGCCGCCGCTGGTCTTCGCGGTCACGGCGGTCGCCGCGGTCGTCCTGCTGGCGCCGGACGCCGGTGGTGCCAGCGGGGTGAGGGCGCTGATCTTCACCGTGGCACTGCCGCTCACCAGCAACTTCCCGACGATGGCCATCACCACCGCCATCACCGTGGGGATCGGCTTGTTCCGGATGTGGCGCGAGCGCGACCCCGGCGTGGAGGCCCGCCCGAGCCCCGACCGACCGGCCGGCCGCGAGCGTCCGGGCAAGGACCGTGTCGCATCGGCCCGCGGCCGCCGCGCCGACCCGGACGCCCTCGAGCTCGACGGCCCCGACGAATTCGGCGGCGCACGCCGTCGCGGCGGCCTCGACGAGGGTCCGCGTGGCGAAGCATCCC
>NZ_JBOHGB010000262.1:0-4442 GCF_050699935.1 Actinophytocola sp. | reverse complement strand
GTCGGCGCGGCGGCGGAGCGGGTCGCGGGCACCGACGAGTCGCTCACCGGCCGCCTCGCCGGCGTCGCCCGTGGCCGCGGCGCCGTCACCGCCGTCACCGCCGAGAACGGCACGCTGTCCTATGCGGACCTCATGGCCCGGGTCGAGGCCACCGCACGCGGGCTGCGCACCACGGGCACGCGCCCCGGTGACGTCGTAGGCATCGCGCTGCCACGCGGCCTGGACCTCGTCGTGGCCGTGCTCGGCGTCATGGCGTCCGGGGCCGCGTGCCTCGTGCTCGACGACTCCTGGCCGGCGGCCCGCGTCGCCGGTGTCCTCGCCGACGCGGGCGCCCGGGTGACCATCACCGGCGGCGACCAGGCGGTGCCGGGGGAGACCACCACGCTCGCCGCGCTCGCCGAGGCCGGCGCCGGCGCGCCGCTCGACCCGGTGCCCGCGCACGCCGCCGCGTATGTCATCTACACCTCCGGCTCCACGGGACGGCCCAAGGGCGTCCGCGTCACCCACCGCAACGTGCTCGCGCTGATCGACGCGACCGGTGGTGGCTACGGGTTCGGCTCCGACGACGTGTGGACCCTGTTCCACGCCTGCTCGTTCGACGTGTCGATGTACGAGATGTTCGGCTGCCTGCTGCACGGCGGCCGCCTCGTCGTCGTCCCCCGGTGGACCACCCGCGAGCCCGGCGACTTCGCCGAGCTCTGCGCCCGCGAACGGGTCACCGTGCTCAGCCAGACCCCGTCCGCGCTCACCGTCATGCTGCCCGCGCTCGCCGCGCGCCCGGCCGCCACCGAAGACCTGCGCTACGTCCTGTTCGCCGGCGAGGCACTCGACCGCGCGCTCGTCGACCGCTGGTACGCCGAGGTCGGCCACCGCGCCCGGCTCGTCAACATGTACGGGATCACCGAGACCACGGTGCACGCGTCGTGGCACTGGCTGCGTCCCGACGACGTGCGCACCGCTGAGTCCGCCATCGGCGGCCCGCTGCCCGGCACCGCGCTGCACGTGCTGCACGACGACGGCACCCCGGTCGCGGACCGCTGCGTCGGCGAGATCTACGTCGGCGGCCCGCAGGTCAGCGACGGCTACCTCGGCAGGCCGCGGGAGACCGCGCTGCGGTTCCTGCCCGACCCGTTCTCAGCCGTGCCCGGCGCCCGCATGTACCGGTCCGGCGACCTCGCCCGCCGTGACGGCACCACCTTGTCCTACCTCGGCCGCCGCGACCGCCAGGTCCAGGTCAACGGCTTCCGCGTCGAGCTCGCCGAGATCGAGGACGTGCTCGCCACGCAGCCGGGTGTCGCGGCCGCGGGGGCCGCGGTCGCCGGCGACGAGAGCGGCGCGCACATCGTGGCCGTCGTCGTGCCCGCCGGTGACACCATGCCGTCCACCGCCGGCCTCGCCGCCGCCGCCCGGGCGGTCCTGCCGCGCTACATGGTCCCCGGCACGGTCGCCGTGGTCGACGAGCTTCCCCTGACCACCAACGGAAAGCTCGACCGCGCCTCCGTCGTGGCCGCGGCGGCCGGGGTGAGGACGCCCGTGGTACCCGAGGACGCCGCCGCCCCGTCCGGGGCGGGCGAGACGATCCTGCTCGACCTGTTCCGCGAGGTGCTCGCCGACCCGGCCGTCACCACCGGCATCGACTTCTTCGACGGCGGCGGCGACTCCATGCGCGCCATCCGCCTCGTCAGCCTCGCCAAGGACCGCGGGCTGCGGCTCACCGTCCGGGACGTGTACGCGGCGCCGACCGTCCCGGCCCTCGCCGCCCGCGCCACCGCGGACGCCGGTGAGCCACACGCCGGTGCCGAGCCCTTCTCGTTGCTGCCCGCGGGCGCCACGTTCGCACCTGACATCGTCGACGCCTACCCGATGACCGCCATGCAGTCCGGGATGATCTACCACCAGGAGCTCGCGCCCGCCGCCCGCATCTACCACATCATGCTCAGCTACCGGGTCCGCGGCGTCATGGACCCGGTCGCGTTCCGCGCCGCCGCGCAGGCCGTCACCGACGCGCATCCCGTGCTGCGCACCACGTTCGACCTCGCGAACGAGCTCGGCCCGATCCAGCGCGTGCACACCGGCGTCACCGTGCCGATCGAGTTCGAGGACCTCACCCGGCTCGCCGGGGCGGAGCAGGAGGAACGGATCCGGCAGGTCGTCGCCCGCGAGACGGCCACCGACTTCGACCTCGCGGCGCCGCCGCTGTTCCGCCTCGTCGTGCTCACCACCTCCGCCGAGGACTACCAGCTGGTGTTCACCCACCACCACGCGATCCTCGACGGCTGGTCGGTCAACATCTTCTTCGAGGACCTGCACGCCCAGTACCGCATGCTGCTCGCCGAGGGCGCCGCGCCGCCGGTGCCACGCCCGAGGACCACGTTCGCCGACTACGTCGGCCTCGAACATCGCGCGCTCGCCGACGAGGACCACCGCCGGTTCTGGGCGGAGCGCACCGCCGACCGGGCCACGCTCATCGCCCCCCGCCGCGCGGACGCGCCCGTCATGCGTCAGTTCCACGTGGACTTCGCCGACTCGCTCGACGGGCTGCGTGCCACCGCGGCCCGCCTCGGCGTCCCGGTCAAGGCACTGCTGTGCGCCTCGCACCTGCGGGCCGTGGCCTGGCTGACCGGCACCGACGACGTCGCCACCAGCATGGTCTTCGCGTGCCGGCCGGAGAGCGCGGACTCCGACCGCATCCTCGGGCTCTTCCTCAACCAGCTGCCGCTTCGTGTCGCGCTCGCCGGACAGACGTGGGCCGAGCTCGCCGTGCTGGCGCACGAGGAGGAACAGGCGATGATGCGGCACCGCTGGTACCCGAACGCCGCCATCCAGGCCGCCCACGGCGCGGAGCCGCTGTTCGACTCCAGCTTCAACTTCACCGACTACCACACCACTCGCGACCTCGTCCGCGCCGGCAGCCTCGACCTCATCGACGCCGACGAGCTCGAGTCCACCCACTACGCGTTCGGGTCCAACTTCACCGTCGACGTCCGCACCCACGAGCTGCGGCTGCTGATGGAGTACGACGAGTCGGCGCTCCCGCACGGCACGCTCGTGCTCGGCGCCGAGGTGCACCGCAGGGCCATCGCCGCCATGATCGCCGACCCGGAACAGCCGTTCCGCGGCACACCGCTGCCCGGCATCGCCGACCTCGCCCGCCTCATGGAGACGGAGCAGCGGCCCGCCGTCACCCCACCGGCTGCGCCCGCCTCCCATGGCCTCGTAGGCCGCGGCGCCACCCCGGCCCCGCCCGCACAGGTTTCGGCGCGCTCTCCCCGGGAGGACAGCGTGCGCGAGGTGTGGGCCGAGGTGCTCGGCGCCGGTGACATCGACGCCACCACCACCACGTTCTTCGACGCGGGCGGCGACTCGCTCACCGCCATGCAGGTGGTCAGCCGGTTGCGTGCCCGCCACGGTGCGCTGTCCATGGGCACGTTCATGGCCGCGCCCACGATCGCTGGCCTCGCGCACGCACTCGACGACGCCACCGCGCGGCCGGGAACGGCACCAAAGACGGCCGCGGCACCGGTGGCCGAGGCGCGCCGCTACCCGCTGTCCCGTGCCCAGCGCCAGATGTGGGACATCGCCAACCAGCTGCCCGGCGTCGGCCTGTTCGGCATGGTCGGCGCGCTGCGCGCCGACGGGCCGCTGGACCTCGCCGTCCTCGAGCAGACCTTCGCCGCGCTCGCCGCCAGGCACGAGGCGCTCCGCGGCCGCGTGGAAGCCACGGACCTCGGCCCCGTCCTGGTGGTCGAGCCGCACGCCGAGGTCACCGTCGAGACGGTCGACCTCACCGGCGAGCACGACCCCGTCCGCCAGTGTGAACGGCGCATGGCCGCGGCCGCCCGCGAGGCCGTGCCGCTCGACCGTGCGCCGCTGATGCGGGTCGTCGTGCACCGCGTCGGCACAGACCGCCACGTCATCTTCCTGAACATCCACCACATCGTCTGCGACGGCTGGTCGCTCACCCTGCTGCTCGACGATGCCGCCCGCGTCTACCGCGAGATCGCCGTCGACGGCGCGCCCGCGCCGAGGCCCGCCCCGCTTGGCGCCGGCTGGCTCGCCGCCGACCGCGCCGACTGGCTCACCACCGACGCCGCCGCCGGGCAACGCGCGTACTGGCTCGACACGCTCAGCCCGCCATGGCCCGCCCTCGCCGACGGCGAGGGCAGCCGCTTCGCCGAGCTCGGCGAAGCGTCGTTCGTGCGGCGTCTCCGGTCGGCGGCCACCAGGGCCACACTGTCCGCCGAGGACGTGACCGCCCTTCGCGCCGCCGCCCGCGCCCACGGCATGACCGAGTTCATGGTCGTGCTAAGCGCCTACGCCGCGACCCTGCGGGCCTGGAGCGGCCAGGACGACGTCCGCGTCGCCACCATGCTCGCCAACCGCGTCGAGCCGGGCCTCGAGGAGGTCGTCGGTCTGGTCGCGAACACCGTGGTGTTGCGCAT
>NZ_JBOHGB010000261.1:0-4591 GCF_050699935.1 Actinophytocola sp. | reverse complement strand
GTCACCGGCCGAGATGCGGTGGTGGTAGTCGACCATGGCCGCGGCCGCGGCGGCGTCGCCCACCCGGCTCGCGGCGGCCACCACCGTGCGCACACCGCCCGCGAGCAGCCCGCCCGCGAAGCCCAGTGCCTCGTCGCCCGGCCGGATGTGGTTCATGGCCAGCTCGCACGCGGCCAGCACCACGTGCCGGGGCGGGTGGCGCAGCCGGGACAGCTCGTGCGCGAACAGTGGGCCGTCGGAGAGCTCCAGCCGGGAGAACATCGCGTTCGTCGGCTCGTGCTCGCCGTGCGCGGCCAGGTGCGCGATCGACGCACCGTCCAAAGCGGACAGTACGGCCGCGACCGTGCTGCCCGGGCTCGTCAGGTGGGTCGCGTCCGGGTACGCCGCGCGCAACGCGGACTCCTCCGCGATCGTCTCCGTCAGCCGCGGGCCGCGGGCCAGCAGCACGCGGCCGTCCGACCGCGTGGCCCTCAGCGCGCCCTCGGCCGACAGCCACGCGGTCGCCGACGGGGCCACCACCACCGGCCGCCCGCGCAGCGACGGCAGGCTCCCCCACGGCACCGCGTACAGCGCCCCGGTCGGCACGATCACCAGCTCGCGCTCGCCCACGAACCGGGCCAGCGGCGTGACCAGCCGGGTGTCGAGCACGTCCGCGCTGCGCCGGGCCGACGCCGCGACCACCGTGGCGATCGGGTCGGGCAGCCCGTCGGGCGCGAGCGCGTCCAGGTCGGCGTAGAGCCGGTGTGCCCACTCCGCGGTCTCGGCGGCGGACGCGAGCCGCGCGAGCCGGGTCCGGCCGCCCGCTCGCCCGCCCAGCACGACCACCGCGACGAGCTCGTCGCCGGACACCGCGAACGACACCAGGGCCCGCTCCCCCAGCGCGGCCGCCACCTCGGCGAGCGACGCGACCGGGCGCGGCCGCCCCCACGGCGTGGCGTACCAGCCCTGCCGCAGGACCTCCCGCTCCAGCGCCGCCGCCTGCCGCTCCTGCCGCCGCGCGGACCGCCCGCCGACCCGCTCCAGCTGGACCGCCCGCCGCAGCGACCGCAGCGCGGCGACCTTCTCCGCGAGCACCGGGTCGTCGATCGCCGGCATCGGCTCGTACCGGTACACCTGCGCCCGGGTCCGCTCCAGCCAGCCGAACAGCTGCCGCGCCGAGCGCCGCGGCCCGTCCAGCACGAGCCGCACGGCCAGCTCGCCCAGCCGCTGGCCGTGGATCGCGGTGCCGCACACCAGCTCCAGCCCGCCCATCCGGTCCCGCGCCCGGCCCAGCTCGACCAGCCCGCGGCGCGCCTCGGCGAGCGCGCGTCGCCGGTCGCCGCGGGCCACCGCCAGCTCGGCGCGGCACAGCCGCAGCAACATCACGTGGTCCAGCGGCGTGGTCGAGCGCCGCGGCGGGAGCTGGTCGAGCAGCACCTCCGCCGACGTGGGCTCGCCACGGCGCAGCTCCAGGCGCACCGCGAGCATGAGCGCCAGCCCGGTCTCGTCCTCGAGCAGCAACGGGCGCAACGTCTCCGCGAGCTTGACCGCGAGCACCGGCAGCCGAGGCGGCACCCGCCCGGACGTGAGCGCGGCCGCGGCCCGTGCCCGCATGGCCACGAGTGCCGCGACCGCCGCCCAGCGGGCGTTGCCGCGCCGGGTGAAGCTGCGCTCCGCGGCCCGCGCCCGCCGCCTCGCGTCGTGGACCCGACCGTCCAGCAGCGCGGCGGCCGCCCCCGCCAGCTCCGCCTCGGCCAGGTCCTGTCCCGCCCGCTGCTCACGAAGCCTCGGGATCGCGTCGTCGAGCTGGCGCGCCGCGTCGGTGGCGAGGCCCGCGGCGAGCAGCGCGCGGGCACGGTCGAGCTGCAACGCGGGCAGCATCCCGGTGCTGTGCTCGCGGTAGCTGCGCTCGGCCTCGTCGTAGTGGCGCAGCGCCGTGGGCAGGTCGCCGGTCATGTAGTCGACGTAGCCCAGGTTGTGCCGGGCCTTGGCGGCGAGCGGCGCGAGGCCGTACTCGTCGCAGACCTCGGCACAGCGCGCGAAGTCGCTCGCCGCGCCCCGCACCTGCGTCAGGTAGATGTAGGACGTGCCCCGGTTGAGGTAGGCGCCCGCGAGCACCGACGGGTCGCCGCCGGTGCCGCCCCGCATACCGTGCTCCAGCCGGGGGATCGCCTCGTCGAGCACCTCCAGCCCCTCCACGACCCGCCCCGCCCGGTGCAGCAGCAGCCCGCGGTGGGCCAGCACCAGACCGTCCAGTTCGGACCGCTCGACCCCGGCGGGCAGCTGCCGGGCGTGCCGCTCCGCCTCGTCGAGCCCGGCGAGCCCGGCCGCGAGCGAGTCGGTCTCGGCCGCCACGTACGCGAGGCTCACGAGGACCCGCACGCGCAGCGCGGTCGCCCGCTCGTCCGGCGTGGGCACGCGGTCCAGCAGCCGCTGGGCACCGCGCAGCAGCGACCGGCCGTGCCCGAACCGGTACGCGCCGACGGCCTCCCGCGCCCGGCCGTGCAGCTCGGACGCGCGCGCGAGGGCGGAGGTCAGGACCGAACCTCCGTACTGCCCGGAAGGACGCCTTCCGGACGCCAGGTGTCTGGAAGGCGTCCTTCCACGCGCTCCGCTAGCGCCATCCCTTGTCCGCCAGCCTGAGGTCGGTGAGCTTGAGCGCGTTGCGGGCCCGGTCGGCGCTGAACCCCTTGGCCGTCTCCGGGTCCGTGGCCAGCGACGCCGCGAGCATGCCGGCGACGACCGGCGTGGCGAACGACGTACCCGCCCAGACCGCGAACCCGGTGCGCAGGTCGTCGGGGTCCGGCGAGGTACGCAGGCGCGGGCCGACGCCCCCGCCGTCGAGCTTGCTCATGCCGGGGTTGGCCGCGCCCTGCCATGTCGGCACCGTGCTGACCAGCGCGTTGCCCGGGGCCCAGCGGCACACCCACGGGCCGTCGTTGCTGAACGCCGCGGTCGTGACACCGGACGCGTTGAGCGCGCCGACCGCGGCGAGCAGCGGGTTGCCGGACATGCCGGTGTCGTTCCCGCCGAGCGCCGCGGGCACGAAGGGCCGGGTGGTGGCGTCGTTGCCGGCGGCCGCGACGACCAGCACGCCGAGGTCGGTCAGCCGCCGCACGGCGTCGGCGACGTGCGCGACGTCGGCCGGCCGCGCGCTCTCCGGGTAGAAGCCCAGCGACAGCGACACCACGTCGACCAGCTCGTCCGGCGTGCCGTTCCTGATCGCGGCTTCGACGCGGCGGCGCAGCCAGTCCAGCGCGAACAGCACCGAGCCCTCGGTGGAGACGCCGTCGCCACCCAGCACCCGCAGCGACAGCATCCGCGCGTCCGGGCACATCTGGTGGATCAGGCCGGCCACGAACGTGCCGTGCCCGAAGTGCGAATCGGTCAACCCGAGCAGGGGCTGGATGGCGTCGGGCTGGTCCTGGGCGCTGGCGAGCGGGTGCGGGGTGAGCCATGGCTCGTGGGCGGCCAGCGCGAGCTGGAAGGACTCGGAGACCTCGACCACCGGGTCGGCCGCGAGCGGGCCGACGGTCAGCCAGTCGTGCCGGCCGATGCCGGTGTCGAGGACGGCGACGACCGGCCGTCGCCTGCCGACCAGCACGGCCGCGGGCCGCCGGTCCGGGCGCCCGCCGAGCATCGCGACCGGGTTGCGGCTGCCGGTGTAGAGCGCGATGCGGCTCTCGGACAGGCCGCCGCCGTGGTTGACCGGGGCGCCGTCGACCGAGCCGCCGTGGTTGACCGGCGCGCCCTCGATCGTCACCGACGCCGAGGTCACCAGGTGGTTGAGGCGGACCTGGCTGCCCCGCTCGTCGGAACCGAACGCGCGGCGCAGCGCCACGAGCGCGGCCCATGGGTCGGGCGCGCGGTCGGTGACGGCGTCCGCCCTGGTCACGAGCTCGACCGGGACCGGCAGCTCGGGGTCGACACCGTGCAGGTTGTTTCGCCAGCCCTCGTCGCCCGACGGCCGGAGCTCGACGCCGAGCGACTCGAGCGCGCGGTTGTAGTCGTTGGGCTGCTCGGGGACGAGCGACTGGGCCTCGCGGGCGGGCAGCAGCAGGCTGTCGGCGCGGTAGGCGGTGGAGTTGGGCCAGCTGCCGTCGGAGGCACGCAGCGCGCTCGGCGGGTCGAGCAGTCTGGCACGGTGGCGGGTAAGGGTTTCCGGTGGCAGGCCGATGACCTCGGGAAACCGGACGTCGGGCCGATCGGGAGGCGTGTCCCCGGTCGCGCTGGTCATGGATCACCTCAGCTGAGTGTGGTTGTCGCGCACCCGGTACGTCGACCGTCCACCCCGCGGCGTAACGCGATTCCGAAGAGGAGTCAGGAACGGGTGGACGCGATGATGGCGCTGCCGACCACCACGTCGCCCGCCGGGTCCTCACGATAGAGCACGACGGCCTGTCCCGGTGCGACACCACGCAGCTCGCCGGCGGGCCGCACGACCAGCTCACCGTCCACAAGGGACGCCGCGGCCGGGGCCGTGCCGCCGTGCGCGCGGACCTGCGCCACGCAGTCCAGCTCGCCCGTGAACGCCGAGCCGGACGGCCACACCGGGCGGCGGCCGACGATCTCGCGCACGGCGAGCCGCTCCGCCGGGCCGACGCGCACCGAC
>NZ_JBOHGB010000260.1:0-4652 GCF_050699935.1 Actinophytocola sp. | reverse complement strand
CCGCGTCGCCGCGTACGGGCCGGACGAGCGGGAACGCGTGCGGCGGCAGGCCGACGCGGCGGCCGCGGACCGGCGCTCGTTCACCGACCGCGGCCTCGGCCGCTCGGCGCTCTACGGGTTCCACTACCTGACCTGGACCGTGCCGCTGCTCGAGCAGTACCTGCTCACCGGCGACGAGTGCCCGCTGCGGGCCTGGGAGGAGATCTTCCACCGCTGGTACGACAGCCGCGACGACGTGCGCGGCGACTGGCCGGGCCTCGACGTGGTCTGGTACACGCTCGGCGTCGGCGTCCGGACCCCCATCTTCATCGACGCGCTCGACGCCGCCGGTGCCGCGCTCGCCCGCGAGACCCGGGTCCGGCTGCTCGGCTCGATCCTCGGCGGCGCCCGCTGGCTGGCCGACGAGCACGACGAGTTCCGCCCGGGCAACTGGCAGCTCGTCGGCGCGTGCACGCTGCTGTGCGCCGGCGCGCTGTTCGACGAGTTCGCCGAGTCCGCCGGCTGGGTCGCCACGGCCCGGGCACGGATCACCGAGCACCTCGACCGCGACGTGCACCCGGACGGCGGGCACCACGAGCGCTCGCCGGGCTATCACCGGCTGTGCCTGGAGTTCCTGCACCGGGCGGCGCTGCACGCGGAGCGGTACCTCGACCGGCCGCTCGGCGCGGACGAGCGGGTGGCGGCCATGAGCGACTGGCTCGTGGCGATCGCGACGCCGGAGGGCTGGCTGCCACCGTTCCAGGACAGCGCGCACGTCGCGGCCGGCCCGTCGCTGGTGGTCGCGCACCGGTGGGCACCGAAGCCGGCGTACAAGGCGCTCGCCACGGCCACGATGCCGGCCGCGGCGGTCGAGGAGATCCTCGCCCGGCTGCCCGCGCGCGACGGCGTGCCGGCGGCACGCGCGTGGGCGCATGCCCCGGCCGAGGACCCGGCGGACTCGGCGGACCTCGGCGCGTGGCTGTCCGGCAGCCGGTACTTCGTCAGCCGCTCCGGCCGGCGGCCCGGGTCGCTGTACGCGGCGGTGAACTGCGGGCCGCGCGTGCCGCACGAGCTGGAGTCGCACAGCCACCGGGCCTGCCTCGACTTCGTCCTCTGTGGACACGGGCAGCCGCTCGCGTGGGAGGCGGGCGGCCCGGACAGCTACGACGACCCGGAGTACTACGAGTGGTTCCAGTCGCCGGCGGCGCACAGCACGGTCGTGTTCGACGGGCGGGAGCCCGAGCTCGACGCGGGCGCCACGGTGGACGCGCTGGTGTTCCGCCCCGAGCTCGACGTGCTCGCCGCGCACCACGACGGCTGGGGGCCCCGGCACCGCAGGACCTTCCTCGCGGTCCGCCCGGCCGGGGAGCTGCCCGGATACTGGCTCGTCCGAGACGAGGTGGCCACGACCGGCGGCTGGCGGTGGCTGCTGCACGGCCGGAGTCCGTGGCGCCGCACAGGCGCGTCGACGTTCGTCTCCGCCGAACCGCCGGGCCTGCTGGTGTGCGTGACGGGCACCTGGACGTCGGCGACCAGGGTCGGACGAGCCTCCTACCCGTCCGCGGACGGCCCGTGCTGGGGCGAGCTGCACTGCCTGGAGCTGACCCCGAGCGCCGGGGTGCTCACCGCGTTGCTGGTGCCGTTCGCCGACGCGCCCCCGGAGGTGACGGTGACCGAGCCCGCCCCGGACCGGCTGCACGTCACCTGGCCCACCACGGTCGACGAGCTCACCGCCGGCGGCTGGACTCGCGATGCCGGCTCACCGGTGACCTGGCCGTCCGGCTGACCGAACGAACGAGGGTCAGATCCCGGCCGGCCGGCGCCGGCCGAACACCCCGGCAAGGACGGCCCCGCCCAGGATCGCGACCGCGCCGGCGGCGGCCGCGACCGCCGGCAGGCTCGCCGGGATCTCCAGGTGCGCGGTGATGCCGAGGATCCGCGACAGCCCCCACGGGAGCAGCGCGAGCTGGTCGTTCCACATGGTCATCGCGCGTTCCAGACCGGTCAGGGCGACCAGACCGCCGAGCGCCGCCAGCGGGACGCCGGTCGCGACCAGCACCCGGCCGCCGGCTTGCCGGCGGGTCATGGCGTAGCTCGTGCGCAGCGTGGCGTGGGCGGTCACGAACAGGGCCAGGAACGCCGCGAACGCCACCGTGACGTACACCGTGCGGGTGCCCGGCTCGGTCCAGAACGCGAACCAGTAGCCACCCGGTCCGCGCGGGACGAGCGCGAGCGTCAGCAGGATCGTGCGCAGCAGGGCCAGGCCGCCGATCGCGGCCAGCAGCGGGAACGGGTCGCTCCGGCGACAGTGTTGGATGGTTCGCTGCGCTCCTCCGCCACTCGCCGTCTTCCTCCGTGCGCTCCTCGGCGTTCGCCCCTCACGCCTCCGGTGCTCCTGCGTCCAGACGGCGAACGCTCCGTCGCTCCGCTCAACGAGCAGCCGCAGCACGACGCCGAACAGCAGCCAGGCGCCGAGCACCATCAGCAGGTGTGCGGGCGCGGCGAACGACGTGAGGATCGCCCGGCTGAGTACGACCGCCGCCGCCGGGATCGCCCAGACGAGCACGCGATCCACAGTGGACGGACGGGCGTCGAGCCGGCTCAGCCGCCACGGCCGGGTCGCCGCCGTCCACAGTGCACGCAACGCCACGGGTGGCGCGGGCAGCAGCCGCCCTAGCCGGCCGCTGCCCCAGGCCAGCGCGGCGAGCACGGTGGCCAGCAGACCCCGCGCCAGCCACGCCATCGTCTCGTCGCGCTCGGCCAGCGACAGCCCGATGTCGGCGGCGGTGAAGTTGTACGCCGGCAGGTCCGGGTCGCCGCCGTAGCGCCGGAGGTGGTCGGTGCGGGCCGACTCGTAGGTGGCCGCGGCGGTGCGCCACGCGTCGCGCGCCGCGGTCGACCCGGTGTCCAGCCACTGCGCGTGCCGCAGCACGGTGGTCCGGTAGGCGGCCAGCGTGCCGAACAGGTCGAGCTGGTAGTCGAGCGTGGCCACGAACCGCTGGCGCAGCACGGGATCGCGCCAGGTGGCCGGGTCGGTGGCCGCGACCAGGTCACGCATCCGCCGTGCGTCGGCGACCGCCGCGGCGCCCTCGGCGACGGCCTCGTCGATCCGGTCGCGGCTCACCGCGTAGATCGTGTCGAGCGTGGCGCTGTCCCCGGTCACGATGTCCCACTCGAAGATCCACATCATCGGCGGCGGTTCCAGGCCGAGCGCGTGCACGGTCTGGTCGGCGTACGGGCCGATGTAGAGCCCGCGGGTGACCGCGTCGCGGGAGAGCGCCATCGCCTCGCAGATCGCCGCCACGGTGGCCGGGTCGTAGGAGAACGTGCGGCGGGCCCAGTCGGCCGTCGCACGCGCCGGATCGAGGCCCGGGTCCCACGCCAGCCGCGCCGTGACGTAGCTGTTGAGGTCGGACAGCTGCCAGAAGCCGGCCCGCAGGGCCAGGTTTCGCGGCCCGGCCAGCAGTGGCCCGCCGCCCTGCGCCCACGTCCAGATCCCCTCGACGTTCGGGTTGGCGGCGAGGAACGTGCGCAGGGCCAGCCGGTGGAGCACGCCGAGGTCGTTCGGCAGCGCGCCGAGGCCCTCGAACTCGCGGCGGGACTGGAACTCCACGATCCGGCGGTGGTCACCGGTGAGCAGCGTGTCGTTCAGCGGGAGGTGGCTGTAGAAGTCGCCGAGCGTGTACTTGGTGGACACCACCAGGTTCTCGTCGTGCAGGCCGCCCAGCACCTCCTCGTACGCGGCCGGGTTCGTGTGCAGGTCACCGACCGCGCCGATTCCGACGCTCCAGGTCCGGAAGATGATGTCCTTGTCCTCGGCGGCCGCGACGCGCAGGAACGAGCGCAGCATCGCCCGCACCGCGTCCGGTGTGGTGACGGCGATCTCCGAGGAGTAGTCCCAGCCGGGCAGCTGGTACGCCGCGCCGCCCTCGCCGATCCGGATCATCAGGCCGTCCGCGAACGGCATCCGGTCGAACAGCTCGGCGAGGCCGGCCCGGTAGACCTGCCAGAGCCGGTCGTCCTCGGTGTGCAGGCCGCCGACCGTGCGTTCCAGGTGGGCGCGTAGCGGCGGGGACAGGGCAAGCATGTCGGTCGAGAAGTAGACCTTCATGCCGAAGTCGTGTGCGTAGCGCCAGGCGGGGGCGAACGCCCGCATCATCGCCTCCGCACGCGCGAGGTGCGGGTCGCCGGGCGGGTACACGTCCAGGCCCCGGAACGTGACGTACTCGAGGAAGCCGGGGATGACGACGCCGTTGTAGCCCTGGGCGAACGAGTGCGCGACGAACTGGCGGAACTGCGCGGAGATCCGCCGGACGGCGGCCGGGTCGACATACGGGGCGTCCGGGAGGATCGCGTCGCCGACGACGTCGGAGTTCAGCGAGTAGTCGTCCCGGGTGAACGCCGCCGGGTCGTCGGGCAGCCCGACGGCGCCGAGGTCGGTCAGTCGCAGGCCCAGCCTCGGCGCGGTGACCCGGCCGTCGGCGACCACGGCCGAGCCGGAGGAGATCCGGTCGGCCACGGCGTAGAGGCCGTAGGCGGCCCCGGCGTGGGTCGCCGCGACCACGGCCAACCCGCTGCCATTCCGCTCGATCCGGTATGCCTCGGGCCCGCCGGCGAACCGCGGGTCGAGCCGGGCTGTCAGCACCGGCCCGGCCGCCGAGGCGGTGGTGACC
>NZ_JBOHGB010000259.1:0-4719 GCF_050699935.1 Actinophytocola sp. | reverse complement strand
ACGACTCCCAGCACATTCCGAAGCCTTCATCAACTGGTCCATGATCACTATGATGACCCGACGCCTGGCCCGCCAACAAAGCCAGGCCACGACCACCTAACCCAGTTCAAAGACAGGCTCTAAGGAGGCTTGGGCCATGGGACATCGGGGAGACCCCCGGTTCGCCCGTGGGGTTCCCCCCTACCTGGAGCACGGACTAGAGCAGCGTGTAGTTCAGGGCTTCACAGATTCGTGACAACGGCAGGTCGAGGCCGGGATAATCGAGCGGGAGCAGCACGTCCGGGGTCGCCGGCAGCGCGTCGCCGGCCGGCGGTTCCCACAGGCACACGGCCGGGTCGCCGGAGTCCATCGACGAGCGGTACCAGAGTCCGTCGAGATCGGGGAACGCGGCGCGGATGGCGCGGGCCCAGGCCTGCGTGACGTCCTTGGGGCCGCTGCTGATCTCCTGCGACGCGCCGGCGCGGGTGGGCCACAGGCCCGTCAGGTCCAGCAGCCGAAGCGTGCGGCGCGGCTGGAACACGACGACGTGCGGGCGGCGCGTCTTTCTGTCCACAATGGACGTCTGCTGATAGACCTCGGCCACGCTCGTGCGCACGGAGAGCCCGGAGTAGAGCACGCCGTCCCGCCCTGGAGCGGGAGCGCCGCCGGGCCCGGGCGGCTGCGGGTCGAAGCGGGCGTGGGGGAGCGGGCCGGTGGTGCGGAAGGTGTTCCACCGCTGCTGGTGTCTGCCACCGGCCACGAACACGCGGACGAGCCGGGTGCCGGAGTGCACCGCGACGATGTCCTCGTGCGGGCGGAGCAGGGTCTTCAGCGCAGCGGGGGCCGGCGGCTGGGGGAGCCGTGACATACGTCGATGTGTCTCCTGGTCGCCGGCGTCGGACGGTTCAGCCTAGACCGCGCACGTGCGCAGGGTGAGCGAATCGGTTCGGCGCGTGGCGGCCCGCTGGGCGGAGTGTTGGACTCACGGGTCAGACGGGGGTGCCCAGGGTGGCGACCAGGCGGGCGACTCCCGCGGGATCGCCGCCGGCCAGCAGCCAGTCCCGTGGTGTCGTCGGCTCACCGGCGGTCAGCAGGTCCTGCTGGGGTGTGGTCATGAAGCCGGCCAGCACCAGCGGGGGCTGGTCGTCCGGCACCGCCGCGAGCACCGCCTCCAGGCCCGGCAGCACGCCGGTGTTCGTGAACTGCCATACGGGCAGCCGCCAGCCGCCGTGGTCCTTCCAGCCCGCCAGCCGGCCCTCCGCGAGCCGGTGGCGGATGCGGCTCGAGTCGACGTTGATCCGCTCCGCGGCGCCGGATACGGTCAGTGCGGAATCGCGCAGGACCGCCTGTAGCGCCACCGTGCGCGCACGCGGATCGCGCTCGGACTCCCGCCGTGGCGCGAGGTCCAGGCCGACGTCGGACAGCGCCGCGCGCTGCGACTCGGTGAAGTACTGGGCCGGATCCGGATCGGCTGGGGACAGTCGGCGTGCGGCCTCCTCGACCAGCGCGAGGAACTCCTCGGAGTCCACCCGCAGGCCGGCGCGGGCGAGCACGGTACGCAACGAGGCAGCCATGCGCCCACCTTAGCACGGGCGTGCGCATTCGTGCGGACGACGACCTCGTGCTGCTTCTTGACACCGCCAATCGCCACCCCTAGCGTCTGAGTAATCGATTTCCCAGACGGTCTCCTCTGACCACGAGGAATGCATGGACGAGGGTGTCAGCCTGCTGGTCGAGATGATCGGCATCAACAAGTCGTACGGCGGCGTGCGCGCCTGCCGGGACATCGACTTCACCGTGCGCGAGGGCGAGGTCCACGCGCTGCTCGGCGAGAACGGTGCCGGCAAGTCGACGCTGATGCGCGTGCTCTCCGGCGATGTCACCGACCACGACGGGGAAGTTCGCATCGGGGGTGCGCCCGTCCGGTTCACCGCGCCGGTCGACGCGCAGCGCGCCGGCATCGCGATGATCCACCAGGAGCTCGACCTCGTGCCGGGCCTGTCGGTCGCGGAGAACATCTTCCTCGGCCGGGAACTGCGTACCCGGGTGGGCGCGGTCGACCGTCGGCGGATGAATTCGATTACCCGTGACCTGCTCGAACGATGCGGAATCGCCCTGGACCCGCGCCGCCCGGTCGGCGAGCTGCGCACCGGCGAGCAGCAGCTGGTCACGATCGCGAAGGCGCTCTCGCTGGACGCCAAGGTGCTGATCATGGACGAGCCCACGTCGGCGCTGTCCTCGGTCGAGGTCGACCAGATGTTCACGGTGATCTCCGAGCTGCGCCGCACGGGCGTCGGGATCGTGTACATCTCCCACCGGATGGACGAGATCGGCCGGATCGCCGACCGTGCCACGGTGCTGCGCAACGGCTCGGTCGTCGCCGGGTTCGACGCGCGCGAGCTGACCGCGGAGAAGGCCGCCGAGGCGATGGTCGGCAGGCCCGTGCAGGCGATGTTCCGCACCCGGACCGTCGAGCCGGGCGAGGAGGTCCTGCGGGTCACCGACCTCGCGCTGCGGCCCGGACGGGAACGCCCCGGGCGCCGCGAGCCCGACGGCATCTCGGTGACCGTGCGGCGCGGCGAGATCGTCGGCCTCGGCGGGCTGCTCGGCTCCGGGCGGACCGAGTTCCTCGAGACGCTCTTCGGCGCCGGCACTCGCGGCACGGTCCATGGCACGGTCGAGTTCCGCGGCCGGCCGGTCCGCCCGCGCGGCCCGCGCCAGGCGCTCCGGCTGGGCATCGCGTTCGTGCCCGAGGACCGGCGGATCGCCGGCCTCGCCATCGACCACTCGGTGCTGGCCAACACCGTTCTGTCCATAGTGGACCGGATCGTGGTGGCGGGCGTCGTGCCGCGGGCCCGGGAGCTGGGCGCGGTACGGCGGATGGTCGACGAGCTCAAGGTGAAGCTCGGCTCGGTCAACGACCCGGTCGGCACGCTGTCCGGCGGCAACCAGCAGAAGGTGGTGTTCGGCCGGGTGCTGCTGACCGAGCCGACGCTGCTGCTGCTCGACGAGCCGACCCGGGGCGTCGACGTCGGCGCGAAAGCGGAGATCTATGCCCTGCTCGGCCAGGCCGCCGAGCAGGGCATCGGCGTGCTGCTGGCGTCCTCGGAGCTGGCCGAGCTGGTCGGGGTGTGCGACCGGGTGGTGGTCCTGTCGGGCGGGCGCAGCGTGCGCGAGCTGGACACCAGTCACGCCGGCGAGTCCGACCTGCTGGCCGCGTCGATGGGTGAGGGCAGCGCGGCGCTGGCGGTGGACGCGGGAGGAGAGCGGTGAGTGACACGGACACGGTGACGACGTCCAACGGCACGCCGGAGCGCCCGCCGTCCCGGCCGAACAGCTGGGGGGCGCGGCGGAGCGGGTACGTCGCGACGCTGTTCCGGTTCCAGAGCCTGTTCGGCCTGGTGGCGGTGTTCGTCGTCGCCGTCGCGTTCTCCCCGCAGCGCAACGGGGAGCTGCTGTTTCTCAACAGCGAGAACCTGTTCAACGTCGTCCGGGCGGTGTCCGAGATCGGCATCATGGCCGTCGGGATGACGTTCGTGATCCTCGTCGGCGGCATCGACCTCTCGGTCGGCGCCGTTCTCGGGCTCGCGGCGGTCGGCTCGGCCGTGCTGATGGTCGAGGCGGACTACGGGGTGGTGCTCACGGTCGTGATCGTGCTCGCGGTCGGGCTCGGTTTCGGCTTCCTGCAAGGGATCGCGTCCGCGTTGTTCGGCATCCAGGCGTTCATCGTGACGCTCGCCGGCATGCAGATCGCCCGCGGCCTGGCCCGCATCTGGTCCGGCGGGCAGGGCGTCCCGATCGCGTACGGGGACGGCCCGGGCGAGGCCCCGGTGGCGTTCTCGCTGCTCGGCGAGCGCACGTTCAACGGGCTGGTGCCGATTCCCGCGCTGATCTTCGCCGTGGTCGCGGTGGTGGCCATCGTGTTCCTGAGGACCAGCGCGTTCTCCCGCCACGTGTACGCGATCGGCGGCAACGAGAAGGCGGCCCGGCTCTCCGGTGTGCCGGTGACCCGCGTCAAGGTCATCGTCTTCTGCATCGCCGGTCTCCTCGCCGCGCTGGCCGGAATCGTGCACGCCGGCCAGCTCAACCAGGGCAGCCCGAACGACGGCTTCGGCTACGAGCTCGACGCGATCGCCGCGGTCGTCATCGGCGGCACCAGCCTCATGGGCGGCCGCGGGTCGGTCGTCGGCACGGTCGCGGGCGCGCTGCTTCTGGGCGTGCTCAACAACTTCCTGGGTCTGCACGGAGTGGACCCGAACGTGCAGCTACTCGTCAAGGGACTCGTCATCGTCGTCGCGGCGGGGTTGCAGCGCCTGCGACCGGCGGCATGAACGAATGAAGAAAGAAGGTAGACACATGGCCCATCGTCGTGCCGTGGCAACCGCGCTCACCGCGGCAGCCGCGCTCACCCTGTCTGTCGCATGTGGAACGACCAGCGAGAACAGCGGCCAGCAGCAGGCCGGTGGTGCCAGCGCCGAGTGCGGTGGGCCGGACGGCGAGTACACGATCGGGATGAGCCAGGCCAACGTGGCCGAGCCGTACCGGGAACGGATGGACGACGACATCCGCCGGGCCGCGGAGGACGTGCCGCAGTTCACCGTGGAGTTCGCCGACGCGCAGCAGGACAACGCCAAGCAGGTGTCCGACGTCGAGAACTTCCTCACCAAGCAGATCGACCTGCTGATCATCAGCCCGAACGAGGCCACGCCGCTGACCGCCGTGGTGGCGAAGGCGTACAAC
>NZ_JBOHGB010000258.1:0-4734 GCF_050699935.1 Actinophytocola sp. | reverse complement strand
TCCCAGCACAGCACCGCGTCGGTCAACTCGAACAAGGCATCCGCACGGCGAGACAGGCAGGCATAGAACCCGTCGCGGAACGCGGCCAGTTCCCCGAGCACAACGGCAGTGTCGGGGTGGTGCACACCGATCAACTGAAGCCCTCGGCGTGATCGTCTTCCCTCAGCAAGAAGCATGATCAACCAAGGGCTTCACCCATGATCAACCGGGTGTGCATCTGAGCCAGAACAGGTTAAAACTCAAGCTAGAGTCGGCTACTCCTCCGGCACGGGGGCGCTCTGGTCGAAGATGTGGACGGTGTTGCCGGCCGGGTCGAGGAACGCGGCAGCGCGCCCGCCCGGCATGTCGAAGGCCTCGCCGACCCACTTTATGCCCGGGTGCTCGGCCATGAACTTCTCCACGCTCTCGACGCCGTAGAACCCGCCGGCCTTCCACTCCGGACCGTCGCCCGGCGGCACGTCCAGCATCAGCTCGATCTCCGTGCCCGGCAGCCGGAACGCGGCAGTCGTCTCACCCTCCCGCCAGGCCTCGTCCAGACCGAGCACGTCACGGTAGAAGGCCACGGCCGCGGCGAGGTCGTCCACCGGCTGGTAGAGGAATGTCAGCTTCATGGCCGGACCATAATTCGATTATGGAATCCAGTCAATGGGTTACGCTCACTGGCGATGCGTGAGTGGGTTCCGGTACCGGGCACCGCGAAGGCCCGGCTCGTCGAGGCGGCCATCCACCAGTTCGAGGTGGCCGGGTACGAGGCCGTCAATGTGACCGAGCTGGCCGCGAAGGCCGACGTCACGACCGGTTCGCTGTACCACCATTTCGGCTCGAAGCTGGGCCTGTACCTGGTGGTGCGCGAGGAGATGGAGCGGCGGGTGGTCGACCGCATGGCCGGCGCGGTCGCCGCGGCGGGCGGGCGCGGGCGTGCCGCGGTCCGGGCCGCGCTGCTCGTCGCGTTCGACGCCGCCGCGCACTTCGGCGTCTGCCGCATCCTGGCCGAGCCCCTCCCGGTGCCGCGCGACGACCCCATCGAGGCCACCCTGCGGCCGCTGGTTCCCAAGCGGCGCGGCGCGAGCGGCACGATCCTGGCGGCCTCGTTGCGCGCGGCCCTGCTGGCCGTCGCCGACGGTGTGCCCAGCCCGACGGCCCGTGCGTCGCTCGACTACCTCCTCGCGCCGGAATAGGCCGAACCTAGGCGAGCGTCAGGACGGTGTCCGCGAGCACCGGGGCGTCGGCGCGGTCCGCGGCCGTCGCGGTGATGGTGTAGCCCTGCTCGGTCGTCCACACCCGGATGCGCAGCGTCTCGCCGGGGTACACCACGCCGGCGAACTTCGTCGCGAACGAGGCCACCCGCGTCACGTCCCCGTCGAGCACGCTGTCCACGACGGACTTGCAGACGATCCCGTAGGAGCACAGGCCGTGCAGGATCGGCCGCTCGAACCCGGCACGCTCGGCGAAGACCGGGTCGGCGTGCAGCGGGTTGCGGTCACCGCACAGCCGGTACAGCAGCGCCTGCTGCGGCAGGGTCGGCGTCTCGATCACGCGGTCCGGGTCGCGGTCGGGCACCTCGACCGCGGTGGACGGCCCGCGGCGGCCGCCGAACCCGCCCTCGCCGCGCACGAAGATCGCCGAGCTGGCCGTCCACAGTGGCGCACCGGACGGCTCGTCGACCGTGGTCTCCTGGATGATGACCGCGGCCTTCTCCTTGTCCCACACGTCGGCGATCCGCGACCGTGCCACCGCCGAGCCGGTCGCCGGGATCAGGCCACTCACCGTGATCGACTGGGTACCGTGCAGCACCTTCGCCAGATCCACGTCGATGCCGGGGAAGCGGATCGCGGGCGGCTCGAAGGTCCGGAACCCGGGCGCCACCACGCCGAACGTGGGCAGCACCCGCACCCGGTCCTCCAGCACGTACCGCAGCTCACGCGGGTCGGTCGGCGTGCCGCCCGCGCCGAGCGCCAGGTGGTAGAGCAGGACGTCCGTGCTGGTCCAGGAGAACTCCGTGGTGCCGAGGTCGGCACCGATGGCGACGTCCGGGTCGATGGGCATGCGACCTCACTCGTAGCTGACCTCCACGGCATCGGTCACGGGCACGGCCTGGCAGGCCAGGATGATGCCGTCGGAGATGTCCTCGTCCTCCAACACGTCATTTCAACATCTCCACCTCGCCGGCCACCAGCCGGCAGGCGCACGCGCTGCACGCCCCATCCCGGCAGGAGTACGGCGCGTCGACGTCGTTGTCCAGCAAGGTCCGGCAGCTTCACGTCGGCCGGCCAGTCGAGCGTGCGCCGCACCCCGTCCAGGGTCACCTCGTGCCACGATCGCGCGCCGCGCCACGGGGTCCCGATGTCGGCCACGCTCGGCCGGCAAGTCAACGACCTGATGCTGTCGTTCTACCTGAAGACACCCGGCGGCTTCGACGTCGAGTTCGGCTGCGAGGGCCGCACGGTCGACGACGAGACGTGGATCGCCCGGGAGAGCACCGCGGTGTCGTTGTGGGGCCACGACTTCTCGATCGGTGCGAAGCGGCAATGATCGGCCAGGCCATCGAGCCGGCCGCCTTCCGCAAGGCGCTCGGGCACTTCTGCACGGTCGTCACGGTCGTCACCGCGCGGCACGGAGCCGAGCCGGTCGGGTTCGCCTGCCAGTCGTTCGCCGCGCTGTCGCCGGACCCGCCGCTCGTGCTGTTCTGTCCGGGCCGCGCCTCGCGCACCTGGCCACTGATCGAGCGGCACGGCCACTTCTGCGTCAACGTGCTGAGCCACGCACAGCGCGACGTGAGCACGGCGGGCGGACAAGTTCGCGAACGTGCCGTGGTCGCCCGGCCCGTCCGGCGCGCCCGTGCTCGACGGCGTGGTCACCTGGCTGGACTGCGCGATCGAGAACGTGCACGACGGCGGCGACCACCACGTCGTGCTCGGCCGCGTCACCACCCTCGGCCCGCAGCGCGACGTGCGGCCGCTGCTGTTCCACCGCGGCGCCTACCCGGTCACCGAGCCCGCCGAGCCCACCCCGGGCATCCTCGACAGCCTCATCACCTGGTCCCGGAACGACGACTGGATCTAGGACCCACACCAACCAACAGGAACCTCAGGGGCACCGTGACGCAACCCAGCCACCAGCACGTGAACAACCGCACCATCCGCCGAAACGCAACCAACACATAAGAATCCGGGGAGGCGGGCTAGTCCGCTGGCCGAGCGGCTCGTGGCCGCCGGGCGGCGGGTGGTGGCGCCCTTCCTGCGCGGTCACCATCCGGCGACCGCGGACGCGATGTCCTACGCCGACGGCAGCACGCTCGCCGCCGACGCCGCGGCGATCGCCGGGGGCGCTCGGGGACGAGGCCGGTCGACATGATCGGCCACGACATCGGCGCGGCGTGGAGTATCGGGTGGCGGCCGCGTGGCCGGAGCGCCTGCGTCGGGGTGTCACGATGGCGGTGCCGCCGCCCGCCACCATCCGCGCGATGCTCGGCGATCCCGCGCAGCTGCGGCGGTTCCTCTACATGTTCCTCTTCCAGGTGCCGGGCGTCGCCGAGGCCGCGCTGGCCGCCAACGCGCTGCGGATCCATCGCGGCAACGTCGACACCTCGCCGCATGATCCGGCGCTCGCACCCCTCGCCGAGAAGACCGAGACGCTCGCGCCGATCCCGCTGCTCGTCCTCGCGGCCGACGACGACGGCTGCATCCCGCCGGGGCACTTCACCGGGGCCGAGCGCGGCCTCGCGCCCGGCTCGCGGGTGCAGACCGTGGCGGAGGCCGGCCACTTCACGCACCTGGACCGGCCGGACGAGATCGCCCGCCTGGCACTGGAGTGGTTCGGTACGTGAGCGGCTCGTCGTCCGCTGGCACCATGGCTGCATGGTGACCGAGGACGACGTGCGGCGGGTGGCCCTGTCCCTGCCCCACACCACGGAGAAGCCGTCGTACGGGACGCCCGGGTTCCGGGTGAAGGACAAGTTGTTCGCCCGGATCCGCGAGGAGGGCGACGTGCTCGTCGTCTGGGTGTCCGACGAGGGCGAGAGGCAGGCGATGATCGAGTCCGAGCCGGACAAGTTCTTCACGACCCCGCACTACGACGGCTACCCGCTCGTGCTGGTGCGGTTCGGCGCCGTGGACGTCGAGGAGCTGACCGAGCTGCTCACCGAGTCCTGGCGGCTCCGCGCGCCCAAGCGGGTGGCGGCCGAGCTGGACTAGAGGCCGCTCGGCGCGGCGAGGCGGTCGACGTGTTCGGCGGGTGGCCGAACAGGTGCAGGCCGGCGGGTGCGCGCTTGAAAGTAGCGGTGCGCGTCACGCTCCCAGGTGATCGCGATGCCGCCGTGCAGCTGGATCATCTCGCCGGCCACCTCGTGCAGCGCCTCCGCGCAGTGGGCCCTCGCGACCGCCGTGCGCAGCGGCAGCTCCTCGGGGGACGCGAGCGCGGCGGCCAGCGCGGCCGACTCGGCGGTCTCGACCAGCACGTGCATGTCGGCCATCCGGTGCTTGAGCGCCTGGAAGGAGCCGATGCGCCGGCCGAACTGCCGCCGCTGACCCGCGTAGGCCACGGTCAGCTCCAGGCACCGGGCCGCCGTTCCCGCCTGCTCGGCCGCGAGCGCCGCGCACGCCAGGTCACACAGCCGCGCGAGGTCCACCGGCCCGATCCGGCGGGCCGGGGCCGACGAGAACGCCACGCTCGCGAGCCGGCGGGTCCGGTCCATCGCCGGCGCGTGCGTGCGGACCGCGGCGGCCGGCTCGACCT
>NZ_JBOHGB010000257.1:0-4910 GCF_050699935.1 Actinophytocola sp. | reverse complement strand
CCCACGACCTCGATCACCCGCAGCCCGGCGCGCTGCCCGGTCCGCTCGGCGACGTCGTCCGGCAGCGGGGCGGGCACGCCGACCACGCCGAGGTACGCCCGGCGCACCCGGCCCTCGACCATGAGCGTGTCGATGATCCGCCGCGTGGTCACGTTGATCGGGACCGCCAGGCCGAGCCCGAACCCCGCCACCGCCGTGTTGATGCCGACCACCTGCCCGCGCGAGTCGGCGAGCGCGCCGCCCGAGTTGCCCGGGTTCAGCGCGGCGTCCGTCTGGATCACGTCCTCGATCACCCGCGCCGCCTGCCCCTGGCGAACCGGCAACGAGCGGCCGAGCGCGCTCACCACCCCGGCGGTCACCGAGCCCGACAGGCCCAGCGGGCTGCCGACGGCCACCACCAGCTGGCCCACGATCAGGTCGTCCGCCTCGCCCAGGTACGCCGGCGGCGGAGCGTCCGATGCCGTGCGCACCACCGCGAGGTCCGACAGCGGGTCCGAGCCGATCACCTCGAAGTCGGTCTCCGTGCCGTCGGAGAAGGTCGCCGAGCCGCGCTTGCCCGAGCCGACCACGTGCGCGTTCGTCAGCATGTGCCCGGCGTCGGTGAACACCACGGCCGAGCCGCCGCCCCGCCGCAGCGACACGCTCGCCACGTGCGGCGTCAGCATCTCGGCCACCGCGCTCACCGTGCGGGAGTAGGGGTCCAGCTCGTCGGACGACACCGCGATCACCCCCAACCGATTACACCGTTGCACCTCACTCAAGTGTGCGCCGGCACGCGGTTGTTCCCCGTTCGCCGTGAGCGAAGAGTTACTCGCCCGGCTCGGTCTCCACCGCGGGGTCCCACGACAGGCCCGGGCGGCCCCAGCCGTTGCGCTTGAGCATCCGCTTCGACTCGCGGGCGTGCCGGCCCGCGAGCCGGTCCAGGTACAGCAGCCCGTCGAGGTGGTCGGTCTCGTGTTGCAGGCAGCGCGCGAAGTACCCGGTTCCCTCGACCTCGACTGGCTCGCCGGACACGTCCTGGCCGGTCACCTTCGCCCACGACGCGCGGCCGGTCGGGAACTGCTCGCCGGGCACCGACAGGCAGCCTTCGAGATCGTCGTCCGCGTCCGGCATGGTCTCCGGGCGCTCGGAGGTCTCCAGCACCGGGTTGACCACGACTCCGCGGTGCCGCACGTCCTCGTCGTCCGGGCAGTCGTAGACGAACACCCGCAGGTCGACACCGACCTGGTTCGCGGCGAGGCCGACTCCTGGGGCCGCGGCCATCGTCTCGAACATGTCGTGGACGAGCGTCGTCAACTCGTCGTCGAACTTCTCCACCGGACGCGTCGGGTGATGCAGCACGGGGTCGCCGACGATCACGATCGGGCGGATGGCCATGGCGGGACGATAGCGGGCAAAGATCGCGCGACTCTCGCGCACATGGCCGGCAGGGACCGTCGCTAACGTGATGTAATAAGGCACCCGGGCGAATCACAGGCGTGTGATTCGCGGGCAGCGACCGACCCGTGGCGAGGAGCCAGATGGACGCCGCAGAGATGCCGGCAGAGCCCCCCGACCCGCGTGTGGGTGTGGCGCAGACGGACGGCCTCACGCAGCGGGAGCGCGAGATCCTCGCGTTCGAGCGGCAGTGGTGGAAGTGTCCCGGCCTCAAGGAGCAGGCGATCCACGAGCTGTTCGGCGTCTCCCCGACCCGCTACTACCAGCTGGTCAACCGGCTGATCGACAAGCGTGAGGCGCTGGCGGCCGACCCGATGCTGGTCAAGCGGCTGCGCCGGCTGCGCAGCGGACGCCAGCGTGCCCGCACGGCCCAGCGGCTGGGTCGATGACCGCACCCGACCCGCCCAGCCCCACGCGCCCTCTGCGGGTCGCGGGCCTGGCGTTGCTCGGGCTCGCCGCGATCGCGCTGGTCATCGGCCTCGTCTCGATCTTCGACGGCAACGGCGATGGCGACGACGAGGCCGGGCCGCCACCGACCACCGCCAACGGGACCGGCACGCCCGGGGAACAGCCGTCGTCCCCGCCGACCTCGGAGGCCTCGCCGACCGAGCCGCCGCCGACCACCACCGGCGAGGTGCCGGCGACCACCACGCCGCCCGGTGGGCCGAGCGGCTCCCCGCCCGCCCCGCCGCCCGGCGGCGACGGCAACGGCGAGCCCGGCAAGACCCAGCCGGTCCGCGTGTACAACAACAGCACGATCGGCGGCCTCGGCGCAGAGGCCGCCGACGACCTGCGCGCGGTCGGCTGGAACGTCGTCGAGGTCGGCAACTATCCGTACGGCACGATCCCGACCACGACCGTCTACTACCGGTCCGGCACCGCCGAGCAGTCCGCGGCCAACGACATCGCCGACGACTTCGGCATGCGCGTGGAGGAGCGCTTCGCCGGCATCGAGGGCTTCCCGCCCGGCGTGCTCGTCATCGTCACCAACGACTACCAGGGCATAGGCGGAAAGAACAACGGCAAGTAGCCCGGGGAATGCCCGGAAGGACGCCTTCCTGTCGCTGGACGTCCGGATGGCGTCCTTCCGGGCATTACCAGGACTCCGCGTACGACTTGAGCACCGCGAGCTGCGCCGGGTCCAGCGACGCGCGCACGGTCTCGCCGGCCGTCGCGAGGTGTGCCGCCGTCACGACCGCCGCCTCCAGGGACTCGCGCATCGCGGTCAGCGCGGCCTCCCGCACGAGCGCCGCGCAGTCCGCCGCCGAGTAGCCGTCGAGCTCGGCGGCCAGCTCGGCGATGTCCACGTCGTCGGCGAGCGGGGTGTTCCGTGCGGCGGCCCGCAGGACCTCCGCACGCGCGTCGGCGTCCGGCGGCGGCACGTACACCCGCCGCTCCAGCCGGCCCGGCCGCAGCAGGGCCGGGTCGATCAGCTCCGGCCGGTTCGTCGCGCCCAGCACCACCACGTCGCGCATCGGCTCCACGCCGTCGAGCTCGGTCAGCAGCGACGCGACCACGCGGTCGGACACGCCCGAGTCGGCGGACTGCCCGCGCCGCGGCGCCAGCGCGTCCACCTCGTCGAGGAACACCAGCGCGGGCGCGGCCTCCGCGGCCCGGCGGAACAGCTCCCGCACCGCCCGCTCGGACTCGCCGACCCACTTGTCCATCAGCTCGGCGCCCTTGACCGACAGCACGTTCAGCTTGCCGGTGCCCGCGAGGGCGCGGACCAGGAACGTCTTGCCGCAGCCGGGCGGGCCGAACAGCAGCATGCCGCGCGGCGGGTCCACGCCCAGGCGCGCAAAGGAGTCCGGGTACTGCAGCGGCCACAGCACCGCCTCGGTCAGCGCCTGCTTCACCTCGACCATGTCGCCGACACCGTCCATCGTCAGCCCACCGGTCCGCAGGTTGTCCGAGGTGGACATCGAGGTCGGGCGCACCGTGTCCAGCGCGCCCATCAGGTCCGCCGGCGTCACCGTCGGCTCGGCGGCTGACCCCACCCGCACCGCGGCCCGCACGGCGGCCTCGCGGCGCAGCGCGATCAGGTCCGCGGCGACGAAGCCCGGGGTTCGGTCGGCGACCTCGCCGAAGTCCACTTCGGACTCGACGGGCACGTCGCGGAACAGCACGCGCATCAGTTCGGTACGTGTCTTGGCGTCCGGCAGCGGCACCGACAGCGAGCGGTCCAGCAGGTCGACGCCACGCACCCGCGGGTCGAGCGACTCCGGGTGGGCCGTGGTCGCGACGATCGCCAGCTTCGGCGTGCGGATCGCGGCCCGCAGCACGTCGATCACGACGGTCGCCACCGGCGGCGGGCTGGTCGCGGGCAGCAGCGCGTCGAGGTCGGTCAGCAGCAGCACCGACGGCCGGTCGGCAGCTGGGCCACCACTGATTCGGGCGATCGCGTCGGTGAGGCGGCGGGCGCCGGCGTTCGCCTCCAGCGCGGCGATCGTCGGCCCGGCCAGCTCGACGACCTCGGCGCCGGCGGCGTGCGCGACCGAGCGGACCACGGTGGTCTTGCCGACGCCCTCCGGCCCGGTGATCAACGCGCCGAGCTGCGCGGCGGCACCCAGCTTCGCCAGCAGCTCCGGGCGGTTGAACGCCAGCTCCAGCCACTCGGCGAGCCGGTCGGCGGCGTCGCGCGCGCCGACCAGGTCCGCGATCGGGGGCGGCGGCTCGGCGGGCACGGTCGCGGGCGGTGTCGTGACGGGCTCGTCGGCTGGCGCGGTCACCGTGCCGCCCGGGCCGGCGAGCTGGGCGGCCGGAGCCGGCTCACCGGTCCGCGCGCCGTCCCGCCAGCCGACCACAGTGGACGGATGGACGGCGACCGGCCCGTCCGGCTCGCTCGCGGTGACCGTCAGCAGCTCGTTGGTCCACGTCATGCCAATGGCCCGAGACAGCTTGCCGCGCACGGCGGGCAGGTCCGTGCCCGGCGAGGGCGCGAGGTCCTGCGGCAGCAGCGACACCGCGTCGCCGACGGTCAGCACCTTGCCGATCAGCGCCTGCCGCACGGTCTCCGGCGGCAGCGACACCGACGCGAGCCGCGAGCCGGCGACGGTCACCGTCCGCGCGGGCGCCACCGACACCGGCTCCACCACGACCTCGGCGCCCTCGGTCACGCCCACGTTCGACATCGTGACGTCGTCGAGCAGCAGCACGCCCGGCGCGCCCGCCCGGTCCGCCTCGGCCGCGAGCGCCGCGCTCACCCGCGCGCCGGTCAGCCGCACGCCGGCCCAGGTTTCGAGGCCGAGCGCGTCGAAGACCTCGGGGTGCAGGCGCACCACGCCGCGGCGGGTGTCCAACGCCGACGGCGACAGCCGTGCGGTGAGCGTGATCTGTGGCATGGGACCCGAGACTACTGGTCCTTCGCGGTGGGCCGGGCCTGGTTACGGCGCAGGCCGGTGCGCCGCCAGCCCCGCCCGCGCACCGCGCGGCGGACCCGGTGCGAGTCGGTCGGCAGCAGCACGGCCCCGCCG